>JBEIKF010000053.1:0-8105 GCA_040379905.1 Crocinitomicaceae bacterium | reverse complement strand
GAAGAACTTTCCAAAACGGAATTACACGAACGAATCAAAAAAGGCTTGGGGGTTGAATACGTTTCTTCAGAATATGGTATGACGGAATTATTATCACAAGCATACAGCGAAAAAAACGGTGTTTTCCAAACTCCACCTTGGATGAAGGTAATTTTTTCGGATGTTTATGACCCACTTACAATTGTTTCAGGCGCTTCCAGTTCGATAATAAATGTAATTGATTTAGCGAATGTAAATAGTTGCTCATTCATTCAAACACAGGATTTAGGTCGGAAAGTGGATAATGGTTTTGTTTTAGACGGACGATTGGACTTGTCTGATATACGAGGTTGTAATTTAATGGTTGATTAAATTCCCATTTAGAATTCAAATAGATTGTTTTATCTTTGATTGGAAATGACGCTTCAAACCATTCTTATTTTATCAATCATTGGCTTATTTGCTGGAATTCTAAGCGGATTCGTCGGCGTAGGTGGTGGAGTAATTATTGTTCCAGCACTCGTTTTCTTTTTGGGATTAACGCAGCATGAAGCTCAAGGAACGAGTTTGTTCGTTCTAATGACGCCTGTCGTGGCCTTAGCCGTGTTGAATTATTGGAAAGCTGGAAATGTGAATTGGAAGTTTGCGTTGATCATCGCAACGACTTTTCTAGTTGGCGGATTTATTGGTTCTAAGTTGTCATTGCGCTTGTCTCCAGGTCTTGTAAAATTGATTTTTGGTATTTATATGGCTTATGTCTCGTTTAAATTAATCGTCTCAGGTTACACCTCTTTGAATTCCAATGAATCCTGAATTTGTTTCAAAATTGCATAAACGTGTAGACGAAATCTTTGAAAAAATCAAATGGTATCGTGAGCATTTACACGCAAATCCGGAATTGTCATTTCAGGAATTCAATACAATGAATTTTGTTTCCGAACAACTCACAAAAATTGGAATTCCTCACGAGAAAAATGTCGCAGGAACTGGGGTGGTTGGAATTATACGCGGTACTCATCATTCACTTGCGCAATCGTGTATTGGTTTACGAGCAGATTTGGATGCCTTGCCCATTCTAGAAGCAAATAACGTTCCGTATAAGTCAAAAGTTGATGGCGTAATGCATGCCTGTGGTCACGATGTTCATACCTCGATTTTACTTGGCGCTGCAGAATTACTTTTTGAATTGAAGGACGAGTTACCCAATCCAATTAAACTGATTTTTCAACCAGGTGAAGAAATACATCCTGGTGGTGCTAGTTTGATGATTGAGGCTGGCGTTCTGGAAAATCCGAAAGTATCTCGAATGTATGGATTGCATGTGTTTCCTGAGCTTCCAGCAGGTCATGTTGGTTTAAAAGAAGGGCTTTACATGGCTTCAAGTGATGAAATTCATTTGCAAATTCAAGGGGTAGGCGGACACGGAGCTCTTCCTGAAAAATGTATTAATCCCTTAATGATGGGAGCGGAATTTGTTTTGAAAGCGCAAGAATTGATTAAAGAAAAACAATCAGATGATATTCCAACGGTTTTGAGTTTTGGGAGATTTGAAGCATTGGGTTCTACGAATGTAATTCCTTCTTCTGCTGATATCAAAGGTACATTTCGAACGATGAACGAAGAATGGCGCGCTGAAGCTCATCAACTCTTGGAAAAATTGGCAGAATCAATTTCATTGAAATACAATGGAAAAGCTAATTTGAAAATCTCGAAAGGTTATCCTTTTTTGGTAAATTCCATTGAGTTGTCTCGTAATCTAAATTCTATCTTTAATGAAGTTTTAGGTGAGGAAAATGTTAAGGAACTGCCTATTCGAATGACAGCTGAGGATTTCGCTTTTTACAGTCAAAAAATCCCGGTTTGTTTCTTTCGATTAGGGACTTGTTTTTCGGATGGAAGGGAAAATTTTAGTGTTCATCATCCAAATTTTGATGTGGATATGGAAAGTTTAAAAATAGGAGTATTAGCAATGGTTTTAGCAGCATATTCAGAATGAAAAGTATAGTTTATTTAGTCACTTTTCTGATTCTTTTTGCATGCTCAAAAGAGAAGAGTATCGAACGCAAACTGGATGGAAATTGGCTCGTCACGAAAGTAAGGGTTCAAGATAGTGAAGGATTTACATATGATGATTCCATTCCAAGCGGTGAATTGAGTTTTAACGCACAAAATAAGCGTGTTTCAGGAAAAGTAAATTTTGATTATTCTACGATTTCACTAACGAGTCTCGAGGATAGTTTACAATTGAATGATTTTGACTATCAATTAAATACGGACGAAGGTCGTTTTTATGCTGATTCAGCAAATTTGCGGTATGATTTCAGAATCCTTTCCATAACAAAAAGTGATTTGCAAATTGAATACTATGATTTGCAGAAATACCAAATGAAGCGTTTTGTTTTAGTGAAAAAGGAATAATTTCAAACTGAAAATTCTAGAGAAAACCAAGTTCTAACTTAGCTTCTTCACTCATCATGTCTTTGTCCCAAGGTGGATCGAAAACGATATTAACTTTGGCAGATTTCACATGTTCAACGGAGGCGACTTTATCTTCAACCTCCTTAGGCATTGTCTCAGCCACAGGACAATTGGGTGAGGTAAGTGTCATATCGATTTCCACATGTTGATCCTCATCGATTCGAACTTCGTAGATAAGACCTAATTCGAAAATATCCACTGGAATTTCGGGATCGTAAATCGTTTTCAACATTTCAACAATCTTGTTCTCTAAATCAACCATGCTAAACCGTAATATTTTTTAAAGCTTCAATTTTCATTCGTTTCACCATTCCCGCAAGGCCATTTGCGCGAGTAGGGGATAAGTGTTCTTGTAAGCCGATGTCCTTAATGAAATGCAAATCTGTTTCAACAACTGTTTTTGGATCTTCTGAATTCAATACACGAATAAGCAAGCCAATAATTCCTTTGGTGATGATGGCATCTGAATCCGCTGTAAAATTCATTTTTCCATCTACGATTTCTGAGTTTAACCAAACCCGCGATTGACATCCTTCAATCAAACGATCTTCTGTTTTTAGGTTTTCATTGATCAGCGGCAAATCCTTTCCTAAGTCAATGATGTATTCGTATTTTTCCATCCAATCATCAAACAGACTGAACTCTGAAACTATTTCTTGTTGTTTTTCCTCAATTGTTTTCATTGTCTATTTTAGCATCGAGATACTTTTCTCCAACGCGGCGACAAATGTATCAATTTCTTGTTTTGTATTGTAGAAAGCGAAGGACGCTCTAACAGTTCCCGGAATTTTATAGAAATCCATCAATGGTTGGGTGCAATGATGTCCAGTTCGCACTGCAATACCTTGTTTGTCTAACAGTGTTCCAATATCAAAAGGATGCAAACCATCAACCGTAAATGAAACCACACTCGTTTTATTTTTTGCCTCTCCAATTATATTTAAACCTTCGAACGTATCCAACATATCTTCGGCATATTTGGCTAGTTCTCGTTCATGTTTTTCAGCCGCTGTCATATCAATGGACTCCAGAAACTGAAACGCCGTTCCCAAACAAATTCCACCTGCTATGTGCGGAGTTCCTGCTTCAAATTTAAATGGAAGTTCATTGTAGGTTGTACGTTCAAACGTAACACGGGAAATCATGTCTCCTCCACCTTGGTAAGGCGGCATTCTGTCCAATAGATCTTCTTTTCCATAAAGCACTCCAATTCCTGTAGGGCCAAATACTTTGTGACTTGAAAAAACGTAGAAATCGCAATTCAAATCTTTGACATCAACGCGCATGTGCTGAATGCTTTGTGCTCCGTCAACAAGAACTTTTGCTCCTACCGCATGGGCTTTTTCAATTACTTCTTTGACGGGATTTATTGTTCCTAAAGTATTGGAAATGTGGGTAATCGCTACAAGTTTGGTCTTTTTGGATAGCATTTTCTCAAACTCATCCATCAAAAGTTCACCTTTCTTGTTGATTGGAGCCACGCGAAGTCCCAAACCTTTTCGAATACAAAGCATTTGCCACGGAACGATGTTTGAATGGTGCTCCATTGCTGAAATAATAATTTCATCTCCGGCTTGCAATAATTCTCCGTAGGAAGAAGCAACTAAATTTATTCCGTCTGTTGTTCCCTTTGTGAATATAATTTCCTCCGATTTTCGTGCGTTAATGTATTTCTGAATGCGTTTTCTGGATTCTTCATATTCTGTAGTCGCTTTTTGACTCATAAAATGCACGCCACGATGAATATTTGCATTTTCTTTCGAATAGAATTTGTTAATAGCATCAAGCACAATCTGTGGTTTTTGGGAGGTCGCACCATTGTCGAAATAAATCAAATTCTTCCCGTAAATCTGTTGACGCAAAGCCGGAAATTCCTCTCGAATCTCTCGAACGCTAAATGGTTTTTTGGTAGTTTCACCCATACTTCGACAAATTTACGAATTCAGTTATTTTGAATCATTCTAAACAAAGAAATTTCTACAAAAAATGTTATTTAAATCAAACACCTTTACCTTTCAAAACAACGTAGGGAATTAAAAGTTCTTCCAACGAGATGCCTCCGTGCTGAAACGTGTTACCGTAATAATTCACAAAATGGTTGTAGTTGTTGGGATAAACAAAGAAATCTTGTTCTCTTGAAAAGACGAATTCCGATGAAAGCTTCAATTTCGGAAGAAAGGCATCTGCCGGATTTTTAATGACAAAAACTTCCTTTTCATTGTAGCTTAATCCTCGGCCAACCTTGTAACGCAGATTGGTATTTGTACTTCGCTCTCCTACAATTTTTACCGGATTCGTTACTTTAACAGTTCCGTGATCGGTTGTGATGATTAATCGCATTCCAGACTCCGCAATTTTCCGAACAATATCGAATAAAGGTGAATGTTCAAACCAGGAAACGGTGATCGAACGGTAAGCAGCTTCATCATCCGCTAATTCCCGAATGACTTCCATTTCCGTGCGAGCATGAGAAAGCATATCTACGAAATTATAAACGATAAAATTCACGTCGTTTTCTTTCCAGACATGGAATTGGTCACCTAATTTTTTACCAGCTTCGTAATTCGTTATTTTGTTGTAACTCCATTTCACATTCTTTCCAAGTCGTTTCAAGTTCGCCTCCAAAAAGTCTTTTTCGTGCAAGTTTTTACCACCTTCATCTTCTTCATTTTTCCAAAGATTCGGAAATCGTTTTTCAATCTCCGATGGCAGTAATCCAGCGAAAAAAGCATTTCGAGCGTAATGTGTAGCGGTTGGCAAAATCGAATAAACAATTTCTTCTTCTTCTTTATTGAAATACTTTGAGAAAATGGGTTCTAGCATTTTCCATTGGTCGTAACGGAGGTTATCAATTACCAAAACAACCGCTTTTTCAGTTCCAATTTTCGGAGCGATTTTCTGTTTGATGACATTTTGAATCATCAGTGGCGCGTCATCAGTTCCGTTTAACCAATCGAGGTAATTGTCTTCAATGAAATCTGCAAATGTATGATTGGCCTCCTTTTTTTGCATTTCCAAAATTTGGCGCATTCCGGTATCCTCGATGTTCTCAAGTTCCAATTCCCAATAAACCAATTTGGCATAAAGTTCTTTCCATTCTTCGGCATCCAAACGGTCGTTGAGCATCATTCCCAATTGTCGAAATTCCTGCTGATAATTTGAATTTGTTTTTTGCGAAACAAGTTTAGAATGCTCCAAATTTTTCTTCAAACTCAACAATATTTGATTTGGATTGACAGGTTTGATGAGGTAATCCGCAATTTTACTTCCGATTGCCTCTTCCATAATGTGCTCCTCTTCGCTTTTGGTAATCATCACAACTGGAACTAACGGATTTGTTTCCTTAATTTTCGACAATGTTTCCAGACCTGAAATCCCAGGCATATTTTCGTCCAGAAAAATGATGCTGTAATTGGTTTCATTGCACTTGTCGATTGCATCTGCGCCATTTGTCACGGCATCCACCTCGTAACCTTTTGATTCCAAAAAGAGAATGTGAGGTTTCAACAATTCAATTTCATCATCTGCCCAAAGAATTTTATCGACCATTTTCCTTTATTTTTAATAGTTTTGAATAGAATTTTAAAGTTACTCAATTGCGACCTAATTATAATCGAAATAACAAGAAGAAAATATTTAACGATCCAGTATATGGATTTATTTCAATTCCTGATGACATTATTTTCGATGTAATCGAGCATCCATACATGCAACGTCTGCGTCGGATTATGCAATTGGGACTGAGTCATTTGGTTTATCCAGGGGCTATTCACACGCGTTTTCACCATGTTTTGGGAGCGATGCATTTGATGGTACAAGCAGTCAATACATTGCGGCGAAAAGGACACGAAATTACTCCTGAGGAAGAGCGGGCGGTTTGTTTAGCGATTCTCTTGCACGATATCGGTCACGGGCCATTTAGTCATGCTTTGGAATTCGATATTGTTTCTGGTGTTAGTCATGAAGATATTTCAGGATTCTTCATCGAACGAATGAGTAGTGAATTCGGAGATGATTTGTCACGAGCGTTATTGATTTTTCAGAATAAATACAATAAGCCTTTTTTACATCAATTGGTTTCTAGTCAGTTGGATATGGATCGACTAGATTATTTGAATCGGGATAGTTTTTATTCGGGTGTAAGCGAAGGAATCATTGGAAGCGATCGCTTAATTGAAATGTTGAACGTCCATGAAGGGAATTTGGTTCTCGAAGAAAAAGGAATTTATTCCATCGAGAAATTCATTGTTGCGCGTCGATTAATGTATTGGCAAGTTTATTTGCACAAAACGGTTGTTTCTGCCGAATTTATGTTGATTCACACACTTCGAAGAGCTAAGGAATTGGTGAAATCGGGTGAAATATTATTCGCGAGTGAACCTTTGCAATTTTTCCTGAAAAATGACATTACGCACCGCGATTTTAAGTCGAACCCTGAAGTGTTGGATTATTTCGCACAATTGGATGATTTTGATATTTTGAGTGCGATCAAGGAGTGGCAAAGACATTCGGATAAGATTCTCTCTGCGTTATCTCAAAGCATCGTGAATCGCCGATTATTTAAAATTGAAATTTCCAAAGATCCGTTTACCCAAGCGCGCATAGAAATGGAAAAAGAATTTGCTCGTTCCTTGTTCGATTTGAACGGAAATGAAGTGGATTATTTTGTCTACTCAGATGTTCTTTCAAACAAAGCCTACAATCAGGACAAGCAAAACATCAACATGCTTATGAAAAACGGTGAAATCATCGATTTGACGAAGGCTTCTGATAATCTCAATATTTCAGCGCTCGCTCAACCGGTGGAGAAGTATTTTTTGTGTTATCCATTGAAGAGGGGGTAGGGGTTTGTAGATTAACGTTTTGCAGCTACCCGAAGGTTGGCGATTTCGGAGCGATTCACTGTTAACCAAGCACAAACTTTGATAGAAGCACAAGCTTGATTTAACCACTGAACCGTCACTTTTGGGTAGGTGCTGTTAGCGGTTCGGCATTCTTTCCTACGTGTTAATTTCATCATTCTTTCTTCTTCTAAATAATAAATATATGGTGGTTGTCAGCAAAAGTAAAACCAATCCACCGGTGCTGTAAATTAAAATTTTACTCACTTTAATTGTATTGTCAGGTAAAACTTCTTTTGTTTGTTTTTCATTATTTAAAGTAGTCTTTATGGAGAGTTCGTTGAGAATATTTTTTGTTAAGTCTATAGTCAAACTATCTGCTCCGTATTTTTCAAGTTCCTTTAAACCTGCTTCGTCTGTATACGCCCACAAAGCGTGTTGTCCAATCATATTCTGAATAAAATTCTTTTCAAAATATTTGGCAAGTTTCACTGTATTACTGTCGGATAGTTCTCCAACTTTATATGTTGATTCAATGTAAGGCGGATCATCGTGGATTTGTCCGCACATTGCATAGAATCTTGTTGCATAAGTTTGGTTAGGATACAAAGGGAGTTCAACTGTCTTTGTTACTATCATTGTCTGGAAGGTTGTGTCAAAAGGAATTAACTCAGTCCCACAGTCAATTTTGAGTAAAACAAGAGAATCAATATTGCTTTTCAATATGATTGCCATACACTTACCAAAATGAACACCGTCTCTGTCAACTACTTCGTAAAAACTTATTGGGTCAGAAGCTCCTGATAT
>JBEIKF010000052.1:0-8120 GCA_040379905.1 Crocinitomicaceae bacterium | reverse complement strand
TATTGAATGAACCGTCATTGTTCACTTGAATCGTATATTCTAAATCTATTTTTCCTTCAGCTCCATTGGTTGAAAACGAATATTTTTCAGTCTGCTTGGGGTCTCCGTAGAGCGTCAATCCTTTCGGTAAATGAATTTTTGGGAAATCAATATTATGTAAATTTCCAGTTCCTTGTAAGGTCATTTTGATAGAAAAAACATCTCCTTTTTTTATTTCCTTTTTGTTTATTTCACAATTCATGGTAAGTTTACCCACCATTCCAATGAAAGATTTCGGTTGATTTTTTGGCAAAGGAAGTACCTCAATAACAGTTCCTGTTGAAACAATTGGCATTCCTTCGAATCCTCTTTTTAGAATTAATTTGAACGGGTCTATTTGCATTTTTCCTGCTCCATTCGGAAAAACCAAAGATCGATCGTAAGTAATTCCATAGAGTTCAATGTTTTTGATTCGTTCTTGATTGGCTACTAGACGATTATTGGCAGAAAGCTCGTGTTTATCTAAAATTCCTTTGGCATTATAAGACTGATAATCTTCAATATGAGTTGGATAAAACCGAGAATATACTTTCGCATTCAAAATCAAAGGTTCGCCCTCGTAAACTTTCTTTTTGGAAACTTCAATCAAACCAAATGCATTCTGCTTCAATTGTTTAGCTGAAATTTCACCTGAAGAATTAATAAACGCTTCTTTTTGTACAACGACCTCAACCGTATTTGACTTGTAAATTTTACTTCCTGATTTAACGTAAGCTGGGCCAAACGTATAAGATCCTTCCTTCTTCAAAACACCATTCTGAGAGTAATAGTAAAGCGAAATAACACGACCGGTGTTGTAGTCCATTTCTTGCTCCATGCCATTCATTACAGCATATCCATTGACAAAAGCACTTGGAAAGTCAATGTCGATTTCTCCTTGTATGTTGGTCTTAACCGTTACAACAATTTCGTCACCAACTTGCACCGATTTTGGTTCAATTTCTAATTTTACAATCGGTTTCTGTCCAATAAGTTGGATTACAATGGAAATAAATAACGAGAAGAGACCTATCTTTTTCATCACCAATCTTTTCCTGAATTAGAACCCGATTTTTTATCTGTCGAATTTTTAGCCAAACGCTTCTTTGTTTCAGCCTCTTTACGCGTTAAATCATCGAGCATTTTATCTGCTTGTTTGTTTGGCATTTTTTTGTTGTCGGAATCATTATTACGTTGGTCAGAAGGTTTTTGATTCGAATTGTTTGAATTATTTTGATTGTTGTTTTGATTTTGATTCGGATTTTGGCACTGATTGTCCTTCTGATCCTCCTTCTTCTGCTGCTCTTGCTGTTTTTTCTGTCGAATCGCTTCGGAAAGATTGTATTTCGTTTCAGGATCATTCGGATTATTTCGCAAGGATTCTTTGTATGCTGAAATTGCTCCGTCATAATCTTTTTGTTTCATTCTCGTATTTCCCAAATTGTGATTAACACGAGCTCGTTCCTCGGGTGATTTTTTATCATTGGCACTTTGCTCATATGCTTTTTGAGCATTCTTGAAGTCACGTGAACGATAAGTGGATTGTGCAATTTCATCAGAAAGATCAACATCTTTTGGAGCTTGCTTTTGCGCTGATTGGTAATATCGGACAGCTTTATCGTAGTCGCCCGATTTGTAGGCTTTTCGAGCAACATCAAGTGAATCAACCCAAGCTTGAGCAAAGGCTGAATTCACAAAAATGAACGATAAGAAGGTAAAAAATATAATTTTCATTTCTTCATTCGCAATTTAATTCCGGGAAGCAACAACCATAAAATCCAACACGAAATAGAAATAAACAACGGCACCTGGTATCTACTTTCAGCAATTTCGAACTCCAAATCTCGCAATTTCGCTCGTTTCATCTGGTTAATTTGTGTTAATATCGTTTGTAAATCGGGATAAGCTTCAGATGTGGTCATAGCATAACCATTCGTTTTATTGGCGATTTGCTTCACAAAATCAGGATTCATTTTTGAAACTACATTTTGTCCAAACGCATTTTTTCGATAACCATTTTGTGGATTATTAGGGTCCTCCGGGACTGGGCCGCCAAGTTCAGTTCCGATTCCCAAAGCACAAACTTGGATTTCTTTTTCAATGATTTCATTGTAAATTTCTTCATTACCTTGTTCGTGATTTTCTCCATCGGTGACAATTAAAATCGCCTTGGTCATTTTCTCCTTTGTAAACATCGTCATCGCTGTGGAAAGCGCATCAGGAATGTTCGTTCCTTGCCTTGAAATGGAATACGTGCTGACATCCTCAATAAATAATTTTGCCGCATTGTAATCAGTAGTTAAGGGCAATTGAACATATGAACTTCCAGCAAATAGACATAATCCTATTTTTTCTCCTGCCAAGGTATTAATTAAGGCATTAAGTGAGCGCTTTGCAATTTCTAATCTTGGCGTTGACTCAATATCACAGGTATTCATCGAATTGGAAACATCTAGACAAACGACCAATTCCATGCTCTTCATCATTCCCTTTACCTTTTTGCGACCGTAAATTGGCTGCGCTAAAGCGAGAATTAAAAATACAAATGAAGTTCTTAGTAGAAAAAATCGTGTGATTGCCCAAAACAAAGATCCTTGAACCAACCCTTTGCGACTGAATTGTGATAAATTCGCATCAATCTTATTTTTTCGTTTCAAGGATAAAATGAACAAATACGAAAATGGAATCAGTGCCAAAAGCAGATAAAAATAGTCGGGTTTTGCAAACTGAAAGCCATATTTATCTCCAGTAAGTGGCGCAAGAAATCCGAAACTTTGAACGAACAAATAGAATATCAACCAAAAACCGATTTCCAAAACGACCAACATGCGAATGACTTTTTGGATTGGATATGTCAACTGATTCTTATTCATTGCTCACAAATAATCCAAATTCAGTTAGCAAAATAATTGTCAAAATCAAAAACGCCCAATTCAAAAACGATCCTGGCGTTGCCGGTGGTTCAGATTGATGGTGGTTATCAACCATTTTCCGTTTTTCCAAGTCTTCGATTTCATCATAAATAGCACGCAAACTTTTTTCGTCTTTAGCACGAAAATACTGTCCGCCTGTAACTTCCGCGACTTGAACCAAGGTTTGTTCGTCAATTTCTACTGGTTGATTTTCATAGCGCACGCCCATTGGGGTTACGACGGGCGTGGGAGCGATTCCTTCACTACCCACCCCAATTGTATAAACACATATGTTTTTGGCTTTCGCAAGCTCTGCGGCTTGTTGAGGCGTGATATCACCTGCGTTGTTGACTCCATCTGTCAAGAGAATAATCACTTTTGATTTTAAACTATCGCTTCTTAAGTGAACGACTGCGGTTCCCAATCCCGTTCCGATTGCCGTTCCAGGTTCGAGATTCATTCCATCGGTTTGGTCGATTTGATTTTTGAGAACTTCATAGTCAAGTGTCGCTGGACAAGCGGTGTATGCTTCACCTGAATAAACAACAAGACCGATTCTGTCGCCTCTTCGACCATCAATAAATTCCTTGGCAACTTCCTTGGCTGCTTCCAAGCGATTGGGCTTAAAATCGGTGGCTAACATCGAAAGTGAAAAGTCAATGGCCAAAACAATGTCAATACCATATTTATAGTCTTCCGTTTGTGCATCCTTGTCGTTCCAACGAAATGGTTTTGCCAAGGCGATAATGAATAAACTGAGAACGACTAATTTCCCAAGAATTAAAGCCTGACGAACGTAAACAATTGGTTTGAACTCAAATTTTCGTTGAATCTGAGCCGAACTGCTGAATTTCCAATCTCCTTTTCGTTTGTTTTCATTTCGCCACAAATACCATTTAATAAATGGAACCAAGAGCAATAGCCAAAACCATTCTGGTTGAAAGAAATCAAATTGCGTTATGTTTATATTCCAATTATCCAACATATGCAAATTCAATAGGGCTCGTTTCAACAACCGTTTGACGAAGTAAAAACAAGGATTTTTGAATCAAATCTTCCGCGGGTTCAGAAGCGGCAAATTTCACCATATCGGAATGGCTCAACAAACGTAAAATGGTTTCAACGATGTCTTTTCTCAATCCTGCCTGTGTGAGAAGCAAACGCGTTTCCTTCGTTGTTTTATCTAACAAACTCAATTCATAGCGCGCTGTTAAATAGGATCTCAAAATGTAAGACAACTCAACAAAATGTTCTTTCAATTGATCTTTTCGCCACATTTCGGCTTTTTCCAAGGCATCAATTGCCAACAAGGTTTTCGCTTTTAATGAAATTTCCATTTGCGGTCGTTCGATGGGTTTGTTTTTTCTTGATACAACCCATCGATAAATCAGATAACCAATTAATGGTAATAACCACCAACCAAAATATTTCAAAAAGAAAATGAGCCAAGATTTTCTTTCAGGCGTTTTTGCAAATGATTCCTTGATATCATAAATTTCTTGACCTTTTTTATGTGGGACTAACTTACACTCAAGATAAACAGACGGAAAATCATAAGTTGAATCGTTGATGGTGAAGCGCTGTCCCTGAAGAACGACCAAACCGCTATCCCAAGGTGTGAGTTCGTACACTCCCATCCAAATTTTCTTGTCTCCTTTGTTGATCATCGAATCTTCGAATAAGGTGATTTCTATTTCGTTGAAATTGGATGTTGTCAGCGATGAATTTTCAGAAGTGAGTTTTGCTGGGAAAATCCCAGAATGTGGGTTGAAATTAAATTTATCTTTTTGATCCAATTCGATTCGGTAAACTAAATCAACGCGATCACCAACCTCAGCCACTTTTTTAGAAATACTTGCCTGTGGTTGCTGAGAAAGCAAAGTCCTAGGTAAAATCAATAGCAAAAGTAAAAAATACCTCATCTTCGACTTTTGAATAATTGAACTAACGGTGGAACGATGTTTTGCTCCGTATCGATGAACACGTGATCGATTCCAGAGCGCTTGAATTCGTCAGACAAGCTATTTTCACGAAACTCGAATTCGTTCTTAAAAAGTTGTTGCGTTGACTCGGAACCGGCATTTACCCAAGTTGTTTCGTTCGTCTCTGAATTTAAAAACTGAATCCACCCTGAAAGTGGGATTTTCTGCTCCGAACGGTCGTTGACTTTGATCGCCACCAGGTCGTGGTGTTTCTTCGTTCGTTTGGCATCTTCCATAAACGGATTGTCACACTCAAAATCACTGATTAAAAAACTAATGCTTCTTTTTTTATGGGTGTTTCTCAAGAATTTAAGCGCTTCAGTTAAATTCGTTCCTTGGCTTTTTGCTTCAAATTCAATGAGTTGTCTTAAAATCAATAAAATGTGTTCTCTGCCTTTTTTAGGAGAAATGTATAATTCAATTTGGTCTGAAAACAAGATTGCACCTACTTTATCATTATTTGCCAAAGCTGAAAATGCGAGTGTCGCTGCAATTTCAATTTGTCGTTGCTTTTTGGAACGTAATTCAAATCCAAATTCCGAAGAACCTGAAATATCGACCAACAACATAACAGTCAACTCGCGTTCTTCTTCGAACACTTTTACGAAAGGAGAATTGTAACGAGCGGTAACATTCCAATCAATCGTTCGGATTTCATCTCCGATTTGGTAATCACGAACTTCACTAAATGCCATTCCGCGACCTTTGAAAGCAGACTTGTATTGACCAGAAAAAACCTGTTTGGTTAAACCTTTGGTTTTTATTTCCAGCGTTCGGATGGACTTGATGAGTTCGGCTGTATTCACGATTCAGTTATGGAACTTCAACTTGCGAAACAATCTTTTCAATGATGTCTTTGGATGTCAGATTTTCAGCCTCTGCTTCATAGGTAATGCCAATTCGATGTTGTAAAACGTCAACCGCCACCGAACGAATGTCATCCGGAACAACGAACGCGCGACCTTGAAGAAACGCAAACGATTTCGCTGCCAAAGCCAAATTGATGCTTCCCCTCGGAGAAGAACCAAAAGCCAACATATTAGCGTAATTACTCAGTCCAACCGAAGCAGGATTCCGAGTTGCGAAAATGATATCGACGATGTATTGTTCGATTTTCTCATCCAAATAAACTCTTCTTGCCAACTCGCGCAAACGAATAATATCCTCTGTTTTTAGGATTTGTTTTGGTTTGTGCAAACCTTCTGGACGAATGTTGGTTCGAACGATTTGACGCTCTTCCTCTTTCGTTGGATAACCAAGTGAAACTTTCAACATAAAACGATCGACTTGTGCTTCTGGCAATGGATAGGTTCCTTCTTGTTCAATGGGATTTTGTGTAGCCAAAACTAGAAAGGGATCCGGTAATTTGAATGTCTCTTCACCAATGGTAATTTGTCGTTCCTGCATCGCTTCCAATAAGGCACTTTGAACTTTCGCCGGCGCTCGGTTGATTTCATCCGCTAAAACAAAAGAAGCGAAAACGGGACCTTTTTTCACTGCAAAGGATTCCGATTTTTGATGGTAAACCATCGTCCCTGTTAAATCCGCTGGAAGTAAATCCGGTGTAAATTGAATGCGATTAAAAGACCCATCAATGGCATCCGAAAGTGTTTTTATGGCTAACGTTTTAGCAAGGCCTGGAACTCCCTCCAATAAAATATGTCCATTGGATAAAAGTGCGATCAACAAGGAGTCAAGCATTTTGTGCTGACCAATAATCGTTTTAGAAATTTCAGCTTTTAATGTTTCAATTCCGACTAATTCGATTTTAATTTCTTCACTTAATTTACGAAGTGCTTCCGCCGGATTGACAGCGTTGGATGGGTTTTCAAACATAAAAGTTAATTGATGAAGAACAAAGTTGTCAAAGTTTGGTCGGAAACACTTGTTTTTGCTGTTAATTCTTGTTAATCTTGTCAGCATCAATGCTATGGAAAAACGAACGTGCCCCGAATGTGGAATAAAAGTCTCCGGTAGAAAAGACAAAGTTTTTTGCTCGGATTATTGCAGAAATACCTTCAACAATCGCCAAAACGAAGATGCAAATGCAACGGTTCGTAAAATCAATGCCATTCTGCGCAAAAACCGACGAATTTTAGCTGCTTTGAATCCAAACGGAAAGAAAACAGTTGATGGAATTACACTCGCTGAACAAGGTTTCAACTTTCATTATTTCACAAACATTTATAAAACCCAAAAAGGTGCTCAGTATTTTTTCTGCTACGATTATGGTTATTTGAAATTGGAAAATGATCAGTATATGTTGGTGCAAAAGCAGAATTATGTGAGGTGATGGAAGAATTTTAGAATGTAGAATGTAAAATGTAGAATTTAGAATTGGGAAGTACAATTTAAAATTCTACTTCGATTTAACATTACATAAGTGTCGTGGGAAATGTGATTAATTTTGTTCTCATTAATTTTAAAGCAAGATTCAGCTAACGTCATTTGTCTTATGTCTTAACATCCTAAAGTCCTGACGTCCTAAAATCTCAAACTAAATCCCAAAACAAAATCCACCTATCTTTGCAACAAAAAAACGGAAATGCGCAAAATTTTTAAAAGCAGATGGTTTAAGATTCCATTTAACATTTTACTATATGGTTTCTCTGCTTATGGTTTTTTCCTGACAATGACCTATTTCGCAATGAAGTTCAAATTGACGAATGAAGCTGGTTCAATAGATTCTAATAACCGCTATTTTCAGGAAATGCACGACAAATACAATCAATCGTTCAAAGTGGATAGTGTTTCCATGATGAGACACCGATACGAAGTTTTGAATCGCGTTTTGCTCTTAAATGAGTATTATCCAAAAAACGCACAGTATATTTTGGAGGCGTATCAAAATTCGAAAGATGAAAAAATCGCCTTACAAATGCTTGATGCAGTAGATCTTCGCTTAAAGAATAACAAAGATTATATGGCAGCAATTCAAGAACTGCGTGAAAAAAGATTCAAAAGAAAAAAAACAACAGGATTGAGTGTTTTTGAGTGGATGAACATCGAGGAATGGAAAGCTTTCAGAATCGCGGTGCAAAAGGACAAAAAGTGGATCGATTCAGCGGCTCGTGCATCCGGAGTTGAGGCTCGCTTGATTGTGGCATGTTTAGCTGGTGAGCAAATTCGGTTATTCAATTCAAAACGGGAATCTTATAAACGATACATTGGTCCACTGAAGGTTTTAGTCTTGGAAAACAATCTTTCT
>JBEIKF010000051.1:0-8238 GCA_040379905.1 Crocinitomicaceae bacterium | reverse complement strand
GATAAATTACGTGCTGAATATGATGATTTGATGAAGTTAATCGCTGATTTGAAGGATATTTTAGCAAACGAGGAACGAAGAATGCAAATCATCAAAGATGAGCTTCTTGAAGTTAAAGAAAAATACGGTGATGCGCGTCGTTCCCGAATCGAATATTCCGCGAGCGAAATGCGTATGGAAGATTTGATTGCAGATGAGGAAGTAGTTGTAACGATTTCTCACGCAGGATACATTAAACGAACCAACTTGGCTGAATACAAGGTTCAGAATAGGGGAGGAATGGGCTCAAAAGGTTCAGCGACGAGAGATAAAGATTTCTTGGAACACCTTTTCGTAGCAACTAATCACAATTATTTGTTAATCTTCACCGAGAAAGGACGTTGTTTCTGGATGCGTGTTTATGAAATCCCTGAAGGAAATAAATTGTCTAAAGGAAGAGCGATTCAAAACTTGATCAATATTCCGCAAGATGATAAAGTGAAGGCGTATGTGAAAGTTCAAGATTTAACAGATCAAGAATACATTAACAACAACTTCATCATCATGTGCTCGAAACATGGTGTAATTAAAAAAACATCACTTGAAGCATACTCTCGTCCACGATCAAATGGTATTAATGCCATAACGATTCGTGAAAATGATGAATTGTTAGAAGCTAAATTGACCAATGGAACGAATGAAATTGTACTAGCTACAAGCTCAGGTCGTGCAATTCGATTCAATGAAGCAACTGTTCGTCCAATGGGTAGAAATGCTTCCGGTGTTCGTGGTGTTTCTCTTGGTGAGAAAAATGATGAAGTAATTGGAATGATTTGCGTTGAAGATATTTTCTCAACTATTCTAGTAGTTTCAGAAAAAGGATATGGAAAACGCACGTATTTGAATGATCCAGAAGATAAGGAGCCTGTTTACCGAATTACAAATCGTGGTGGTAAAGGTGTAAAAACATTAAACATCACTGAAAAGACAGGTAAATTGTTATCCATTCAAAATGTATTTGATGAGGATGATTTAATGATCATCACCAAGTCAGGTGTAACCATTCGAATGCACATAGATACAATACGAACAATGGGTCGCGCTGCACAAGGGGTTCGTTTAATTAATTTGAAAGGAAACGCTGAGATTGCTGCAATCGCACGTGTACCTCGAAGTGAGGATGAAGATGAGGACATTGAAGTTGTTGAAGGATTGAACGAGGAAGCAGAAGGTTTAGCGCCAGATGACACTGAAGTTGGCACGGATATTGAAAGTCCCGACGAAGATTAATAACTTTGTTTAAAATTTTAGAAATGAAAAAAATATTTTTGACTTTATCTTTTGGTTCAATTGTAGCTTTCTCTTCCCTTGCCCAGAAAAAGAATGTTACCGATGCTGCCATGATCATGAATAAGTATAACCCGATGATGGGCCTTGAACCGGCAAAGAAATCTGTTAACGAAGCTAAGGGTTTTATTGATTTAGCCGCCGCCAACCCTGAAACAGCAGAAGACATGAAAATGCACCTTTATCGTGGAATGGTTTATTACGCGTTGATTGAAGTAGCAGGAATGGAAGCAATGACAGGTAAAACGCCTGATACAGCAGCAATGAGGACTTATGAAGAAATATCGAAAGCTAGTTTTAAAAAGGTTTTAAATGATCCGAAAAAATCGAAAACAAGTGACGCTAAAGATTTTATAAACATGCGAATTGATATGTTTTTTAATATGGGTGTTCAATCATATAATTCGAAAAATTTCGAACAAGCGACACAAGTATTTTTAGGAGCATACACGGTAAACAAATTTATTGATGAAGATTGTGCTACTGAAAAATGTAAGGATGCATATTCAAATACAACATTGAGTTTAAATTATGCATGTGATTCATTAATAGGTGTGAAGCAATTCGATAAAGCCACAGAATTGGCTAAGGCTGTTTTGGAAGAAATGCCGAATAATATTGATGTATTTATTACATTAATTAATATAAATCTCCAAAAAGGAGATGCAATTTCAGCTGAGAAGTATTTAAATAAAGCTTTGGCTATCGATCCGATGAATAAGCAATTGTATTACGTACTCGGAACTTCCTATATAGACTTGAAGCAAAATGAAAAAGCTGAAGAATCATTAAAAAAAGCGCTTGAAATCGATCCGAATTATTCGGAGGCACAATATCAATTGGGTGCTCATTTGGTTAACTGGGCTGGAGATTTACAAACTCAAGCGGGTGAATTGAATTATAAAGATCCGAGAGTTGCTGAGTTAGATAAAAAAGCAGGTGAAATATTACTTCGTGGATCTCAAGTCTTGGAAAAATATGTAGAGAAAAATCCGAATGATAAAACGGTATTGGAAATTCTTTATAAAACGTATTACCGTTTAGGAGATACCGAAAAAGCGGCTCAATTTAAAAAACGAGCAGAAGCGATTAAATAACGAATTCACTGCCGGTCATCCGGCAGTTTTTGTTTATGGAAAAGCGAATTGGAATTATAGGTGCAGGTTTCTCCGGAACTATGTTGGTTAGACATTTAGTCGAGCAAGAAAAGGAACTGCTTGCCATTTTTATTTATAATTCGAATGCTGATTTTGCTCGTGGAACGGCATATAACCCAAAATCATCAAAATTATTGCTAAACGTTGTTGCTGGAAAAATGAGTGCTTTTCCTGATAAACCAAATCACTTTGTTGAATGGTGTCTTAAAAACGGAATTGGAACTGAAAACGCACAAGATTTATTAGCAGGATCGTTTTTACCTCGATCGACTTATGGTAAATACCTGAATGATATTTGGAAAGAAACCCAGGAAATTGCCAAAAAGAATGGGCATCAATTGAATTTGATTTCGAATAAGGTGAGTAAAATCGATAAAGATGATTCCAACTATCGAATTCATTCAGAAACGGGAAAGGATATTGTTGACTATCTAATACTTGCAACAGGAAATGAACTCCCTGGAAATCCTTCATTAGAGAATAATGATTTTTTCAAATCAAATCTTTATCAGCAAATCCGTGGCGAATCGATTTTTCGAAAATAAATAGGGAAGAACCCATTCTGATTCTAGGAAACGGTTTGACAATGGTTGATACGGTTATGGAATTACGCGAAAATGGATTTCAACAAAAAATAGTATCCGTTTCACCAAATGGATTCAACATTCTTCCGCATCGCAATTTCAATTTTCAATACACTGGTCCGATTAAAGATTTGAAAGAAGATAAATCCTTACTTGAGCTGCTGAGTTTATTCAAATCTGAACTGAAGAAATTAAATGAATTTGGTATTTCGGCAGAACCATTAATCGATGCACTTCGCCCAAATACGCAAAAAATTTGGAAAGCTTTAACTGTTGAAGAGAAACGGATTTTCATGAGTCGTCTTCGCCATCATTGGGGTGTTGCACGACATCGGATTCCATTTTTATCCTATGATTATATTCAAAAAGAACGAATAGCAAATCGATTGGAAATTTTAGCGGGAAAAGTTCTTGAATTGAAGTTAAATGAAAAGGGTGTTCAAGCCAATATTTATGATAAAAAACAAAAAACGGAGTTGATCTGTCAATTTACACATGTCATTAACTGTACCGGACCCGAAACGAAAATTGAAAAAAGTGGAAATGAACTGCTATTGCAATTAAAACAAGGCGGTTTTATTGTTCAAGATGATTTGCAACTGGGAATTGAAGTAAATGATTCCTATCAAATTATAAATTCTCAAAATAAGGTCGACGAAAAAATGTTTGCGATGGGTGGATTACTGAAAGGTAAGTTATGGGAGAGCACAGCAATCAACGAACTTAGAGTTCAAGCAAAAATGGTTGCATTCTTTTTAAATAATTCGATTTAAAAAAAAAATTAAAAATTAAAATCTCTTTCTTGTAAATAAACTAATTAATATTCCAATATTTTTATTGATGAAATATTAATTACAAATTATTTACTTAGTTAATATTTTTTCGTTAAAATAACGATAATATTACTCTTATTGAAGAAAAAATAGTCCGTTTTTGTTTAATCTTTTTTAACTAATTTTAAACAAAATTAATTTCTGTCTGTTATTCAATATGTTAAAACAGGAGAAACCCGAAAATCCTGAAACAGAGTAGGGGAAATTAAATTCAATTTTTATGTTATTATCTATTACTGCATCTAATCTATTTGATGCTAGCCAAGGTTTGGGCATTAACCAAGCAACGGCGTTTACTTTTTTTGTGGGGACGATGGCGATGATGGCGGCTTCTGCTTTCTTTTTCTTTGAAATAAGAAATGTAGGTGAGAAGTGGAGAACCTCTGTCCTAGTTTCTGGATTAATCACGTTTATAGCTGCAGTGCACTATTACTACATGCGTGATTATTTTATTCAAACAGGAAGTTCACCGACGTTCTTCCGTTATGTAGACTGGTTATTAACGGTTCCGTTAATGTGTGTAGAGTTTTATTTAATAACGAAAAAAGCAGGTGCTAAGACTTCTTTACTTTGGAAATTAATTCTTGCATCTGTTGTTATGCTTGTAACAGGTTTCTTTGGAGAAGCTACAGATCGTGGAAACAGTGTAATGTGGGGAGTAATTTCTGGTGCTGCTTATTTCTACATCGCTTATTTAGTTTGGTTTGGAGAGGTTGCAAAACTTTCAAATACAGCAGGTCCATCGGTTGCAAAAGCAACACGTGTTTTGGCTTGGTTTGTATTGGTTGGATGGGCGATCTATCCTTTAGGTTATATCATTGGAACTCCAGGTGGTTTATTCGGTGCTTTTGGTAGCGAGTTAAATAACCCTTGGATGGATGTTGTATACAACATTGGTGATGCCGTAAATAAAATTGGATTTGGTTTAGTAATCTATACGTTGGCAAAGTCTGACTCTAGCTCTAATTAAAACAAACTTTAAATAGATACATTCAGAAAGGGAGAGTAATCTCCCTTTTTTTATTTATAAAAAGTTAGTATTTTAAAGATTCTAATTCTTCGTTCATTCAAAATTGAGTAAAAGAAATAATAACATAATTTCGTATCTTTGAAGCATGGAATTTGTGCATCCGGAATTTTTGTGGTTATTGTTCTTTCTACTTATTCCAATCATCATTCACTTATTCCATTTTCGTAGACACAAAACGTTATTTTTTCCGTCTCTAAAATTTCTTAAATACGTTCAACAAGAGCAAAAATCAACTCAAAAACTAAAGCATTTACTTGTCTTGTTTTCTAGATTATTTGCACTAGCTTGTCTAATTATTTGCTTTGCTCAGCCTTTTATTGGAACATCAAAAAGTAATTCTGCTGGGAAAAGTGTTTTGGCAATTTACATTGACAATTCGTTTTCAATGACTGCCAAAGGAACGGAGGGGGAATTGCTTTCCGAAGCGAAGGAATTGACGCGAAGAATTTTAAAAGACGCGGATCCGGAAACACATATTCTATTAGCTACGAATAAATTGGATGGAATCGAACAACGCCTCATCACCAAGGTTGAAGCGTTAGATTACCTTGAGAAAATCGAATCAACACCTATTCGCCGTAATTTGCAGGAAGTTTTAAATTGGCAAAAAGAATTTATTGATCGGGAAAATCAGGAAAATGTTAATCTTGCGGTTCGTCAATATGTTTTCCTTTCAGATTTCCAAAAAAATCAATTTGAAACTGATAAATTGAAAGTTGACGAAGAAGCCTTTTATTGTCCCATTCAAATCACCCCGCAAGAAATCAGTAACTTATTAATAGATTCCGTTTGGTTTGCTTCTCCCATTCATAAAAAAGACGAACCCAATGAATTTTTTGTTCAAGTCAAGAATCTCTCCGAAAACGACATCGTGAATGCTGAATTATCAATGCAAGCAGCTTCTCAAAAACGAACGTTATTTATCGATATTCCTGCCAAAAAATCGGCTGTTGCTAATTTTCAAATTACAAATAATAATTCGGGATTAGTTGAAGGCAAAGTCAGCGTTAACGATAAGCAACTTTTCTGGGATGATGACTTTTATTTTTCATACCACGTTGCAGCAAGTGCAGGGGTGTTGATTCTCAATGGAGAAGATGCAAGTCCTTCAGTTAATCGCGTTTATGGGATTGAATCATTTTACAAAGTCAAATCCATTTCCGATATGAGTTTTACGCGGGAAGAATTAAAAGGAACCGACTTAATTGTTTTAAACGGATTCAATGAAATTTCATCCGGTCTTGCTTCTGAATTAGTTGATTTCAAAAATCAAGGTGGAAGTATTTTTATTTTTCCGGGTTCAAAAGTGAATTCAAATGACTTTGGGGGTTTCTTAAATGAATTAGGTATTCCATCACTTTCAGGCGTTGCCCGTGAAGGGACAAAAATAGATAAGGTAGAATATAAAGACCCGTTCTTCAAGAACGTATTTGAAAAAGAAAATAGCAGTTTAAATTTACCAAGTGTGACAAAATGTTATGGTTTGCCAAATTTCCGTCAATCAACCATTTTTCCATTAATCACCTTAAGAAATGGCTCACCATTGCTGTTAAGAACAAATGAATCTGTCTATCTATATTCAAGTTCCTTGAATTCTGAATTTGGAAACTTTACTGAAAATGCATTATTTCCAACCGTATTATTGCGAGCAGGTGAGTTTTCAAAACGAAATTTACCTCTATATGCGACAATCGGAAAGGAAAATAAATTGATGTTATTCGAAGATTTTACTGATGAAACACCTTTGAAATTGGTTAATAACGAATTTGAATACATTCCAATCATTTCAAAAAATGGCTTGGCTGTCAACATTTCGATTTCAGGTCCAGAAGCGATTGAAAAGTTGAAATCTGGAAATTATGTAATAAAAACAGACAGTCCGATTAATGGGATAGCTTTAAATTATGATCGAGCTGAATCAGAAATGAACTATGTCTCGAAAGAAGATGTTGAAACTAAATTGAAGGAACAAGGAGTAAAAAACATTAACTTTAACACCGTCGAAAATGGTCAAAGTGTAACGATGGTGGATTTACAAAAACCGAAAGAGTACTGGCGATTATTTTTATTGCTTGCACTTCTTTTCGTATTAAGTGAAATGGCTTTGTTGCGTTTTTGGAAATAATAATTTTGAGTTCAATGAGAATAGTTCTTAAGCAAACAAAAATAATAGACACGCAATCCAGTTTTTTTGGTCAAACGAAAGACATTTTGATTGAAAATGGAATCATAAAGGATATTAGCGATTCTGTTAAAATTGATGATGCCATTCTCGTTGAATCACCAAACTCATCTGTCTCACAAGGATGGGTTGATTTGAAAGCAGATTTCTGTGATCCGGGTTTTGAGCAAAAGGAAACGATTGAAAGTGGACTTGATACAGCTGCTGTAGGCGGTTTTACACATGTTGCAGTTTTACCGAAAACAAATCCGGTAATTGATGGAAAGACTCAAGTAGAATATATTTTAAGTAAAGCAAGTTCGCATGTTGTGCAAATTCATCCGATTGGAGCAATAACAAAAGCTATGAAAGGGGAGGAGTTGGCAGAAATGTATGACATGTTTCAATCGGGAGTTCGTTTGTTTTCTGATGACTTGAACCCTGTCAATGGAGGAATAATGTACCGAGCTTTATTGTATTCAAAGAATTTCGGTGGTAAAATAATCGCTTTTAGCCGAGATAATTCAATTGCTGGAAAAGGAATGGTGAATGAAGGAGTTGCATCAACACGAACAGGATTGAAAGCAGACCCTACAATTGCTGAAGTGATTCAATTAGAACGAAATTTAAGGTTGTTAGAATATACAGGTGGTTCAATTCACTTAACTGGAATTTCTTCAAAAGAAGGTGTTGAATTAATTCGTCAGGCAAAGAAAAAAGGATTGAATCTTTCTGCCGATGTTAACTTAATGAATCTTCTCTTCACAGAGGATGAAATGTTGAACTTTCATTCCAATTACAAAGTAATGCCAGTTTTGAGAACTGAATTAGATCGACAAGCATTGTGGGAAGGATTGAAAGATGGAACCATTGATACGGTTGCTTCTGATCACAGACCAGTTGACCAAGAGGAAAAAGAATTGGAGTTCGACTATGCAAGCTTTGGTTCTTATCAACTTCAAACGGTTTTCTCCGTATTAAATTCTAGTAACTCTAAAGAAATCAACACACTATTAGATTGCTTATCTCACAAAGCAAGGAATATTCTTGGTATACCAAATAATCCAATTGAAATTGGTGAACGAGCTGATTTAACTGTTTTTGATCCAATGATTTCTTGGGAATTTAATTCAGAAGTGATGATTTC
>JBEIKF010000050.1:0-8369 GCA_040379905.1 Crocinitomicaceae bacterium | reverse complement strand
GATTTTGAAAGGTGACCCTATGAAGAGTCGCATGAACGACCCAGATGTAAAGAAACTAAGTGAGAGTATCCTTAAAATGAAAGAATTTTACAAACAAAAAAGTGAAGCTTACAAGGAGGTTATTAGCAAAACAAATAATGTTTCAGCCTTAACGAAACTTAAATCTGCCAGAAATGTCTTAACTAAATTGGGAACTATTGCACCTTCATCTGAACTTTCTATACTAACTAAGAGTATTGATTCGTTAGAAACCATTTTAAATCCCAATAAAAATTCTAATCAAAACAGCAATGTCGCTAAAACTGGAAATCGCCTAAAAGCACCAGGGGAATTAGTTACTGGCAATCCAAACGATGTTATCGATGAGTTAGCTGCAAGCATTGAAGAAAAAAAAGAGGAGTCATTTAAAAATATGACCGAGATGAAAAACGAAATCGACAATGAAGCTTATTTTAATAGTAAATTAAAAGCATCAAGACAAGAAGATGAAATGAATAATATTCAAGACAGGAAAACAGAAATTGAATTACGAGCAATTGAACAAAGAAAATCAAGTGAAAATCTCCAAGAAAATTTGAATGTAAAGAAAAATCAATTTGAAAGCGATTTGTACAATAAGAACGAGGAAAATCAAAAACAAAATGAAGTTCAAAGCAATCAAATTCAAGATTGGAAAAATGATGCAGATTTCCTTGCAAACAAAAAATTGAAGGAAAATGAGAATAAGATGGAAAACGACATGGCTCGAATCGAAGATATTAAAAATATAAATGATTTGAAATCCATTAACGTTAAAAATCAAAACGAAGAATTAGCACTATCCTACCAAAAAACAAAAACTGAAATAGAATACATACGATTCAAGCAAGATTCATTAAACGCTGTTGCAGAAGAAAATAGGAGTATCGAAATTCAAAAAATGAAGGACTATCAAAAAGAAGATAAATATGCCGCTAATCATCTAATGGATGAAAATGATGTTGAATTTCCTTGGAACAAAATGACAGAACGTGTCTATAAAATCAAGAATAAGGAAGGATATGTTACATCAATTATTACAAGGCGAGTCGTAGTTGATAAAAACGGTTATGGTGTTGTTTATGAGCAAACAACGAATGAATCCGGTAACAATAGTTTTACCAAAAATGGATCTCCCATTACCGAATTCATATGGGCCAACGAGTCAACAGGAATTAATGTGATTGAAAAGTAATCGATATTCCATTGTCAGTAATTTCTTTCTAAATTTTTATTTTCAACTTCTCATTCAACTATTTTCGTTAAAAATGGTTTTATGAACGTTCATTTTATTGCGATAGGAGGAAGTGCAATGCATAATTTAGCAATAGCACTAAGTAGAAAAGGTTACAAGGTTACTGGATCAGATGATGAAATTTTTGAACCCTCCAAAACTCGATTGGAAAAACAAGGAATATTACCCGAAAATATAGGTTGGAACGCGGATCTAATCCATTCGGAATTGGATGCAGTCATATTGGGAATGCATGCAAGAGCAGATAATCCCGAATTGCAAAAGGCGAAAGAATTAAACATTCCTGTTTTTTCATATCCGGAATACCTATACGAACAAAGTAAAAATAAAATTAGGGTCGTTATTGGTGGAAGCCATGGTAAAACTACCATCACTTCAATGCTCCTTCATGCTATCAATAAAATTGGGCTGAATGTAGATTATATGGTTGGTGCTCAACTAGAAGGTTATGATTGCATGGTTAAATTAAGTGAAGAAGCGGGAATAATGATTTTGGAAGGGGATGAATATCTTAGTTCACCAATTGATCGTAGACCTAAATTTCACTTATACAAACCGAATATTGCAATCATTAGTGGAATTGCATGGGATCATATAAACGTATTTCCAACATTTGAACATTATATTGATCAATTTGATGTTTTTTGTCAATTAATCGAACCAAATGGAAGGCTAGTTTACAATCTTGAAGACGTAGAAGTTTTAAAGCTTGGAGAAAAGTTTTCGGCAAGAATTAATACTGTTCCATATAAAACTCCAGATTTTGAACCAACGGAAACAGGAACAACTCTTCATTATGAAGGGAAAGACTATCCCCTATCCATTTTCGGGCCGCACAATTTACAAAATCTTATGGGTGCACTTCGTTTGGGTGAAGCCATTGGAATTCAATCCGAAAATTTCCTAAATGCGATGCAAGATTTTAAAGGTGCTGGAAAACGTCTTCAAAAAGTAGCAGAGAAAGATAATTTTGTCATGTATAAAGATTTTGCGCATTCACCTTCAAAGTTAATGGCTACAACAAATGCGGTTAAACATCAGTACGAAAGTCGAAAAGTAATTGCTTGCATGGAATTGCACACCTTCTCGTCCTTGAAAAAAGAGTTCCTTCCACATTATTTGAATTCTATGGCTAAGGCCGATGTTGCGCTGGTTTATTACAACCCCGAAGTCGTAAGGCATAAAAAATTGGAGGCCATAACCAATGAACAAGTTTTGGAAGGTTTTGGAGGAAATGTCGTTGTGACAAATAAAACATCTGAAGTTCTCGATTTTATTTACAATCAAGATATATCAAATTCCGTTCTTTTGATGATGTCATCAGGTACTTTTGACGGAATAAACTATGAAGAACTTGGAAATGAACTCATAGGTAACCTATGAAATATAACTTACTAGTAATCCTTCTAGTTACAATTTATTCCTGTTCAATCTTCAAAATCAAAAAAGAGGATAAGAAAACTTCTCTTGATTTAACAAGTTACAATTCTGATGACTTTGATTTTTCAGTTATAGTTTATGATTGTGATGATAAAAACTATTTTATTTTCAATGACTCACTTTCAAAGATTCCTTTTTCCCCAGCTTCAACATTTAAAATTGCCAATGCCATCGTCGCGCTTGAAAACAAGGTTGTAACCAATGAAAATTTCGAATTACCTTGGGACAGCATCGTTCGTTCATATCCGAATTGGAATAAAACACAAAACTTAAATTCCGCATTTAAAAACTCTACGGTTTGGTATTTCCAAGAAATCGCAAGACGAATAGGGCCTGAACGAATGATTGTTGGTCTTCAAAAAATTAAATACTGTGATTCAACTTTTAAAATCAACGATGATATTGATGAGTTTTGGCTAAATGGAAATCTAAAAAAGAACTTGATTGGACAAATCGAATTCATAAACCAATTGTCTTCAAAAAAATTAAATCTGAGAAAGAAAACTTATAAAACCTTGGAAAATATAATGGCATCGGACACTATTTCGAACACCTATATCTATTCAAAAACTGGATGGGGTGTTGAAGGAAATGAGGACATTGGTTGGTTCGTCGGATATTTAATTAAAAACAATAAAAAATATGTGTTCGGATCCCTAATAAAAACAAGAAACTATGAAAAAGTAGATATTGTAAAATTGAGAAAAGAAATAATCTATTCAGCTCTTAAATCTTTAGGAATCACGAACTAATTCCTATTCGCAAAAACGACTTTTCTGAAAATGATAGAAATTACAATGGAGTTTATTGTGGTATATAGAACTAAAGCAAGCAAAGCGACAAGCATGTTGAACTTTGAACTGTAAATCATTTTCGATTTTTGGATCACTTCATTTCGTACTTCCTCTGGAGAATCGTTTTGCATTTCTGGATTATTCTTTTGAATTTCCTTTATTGCATTCGGCTCATCCAATTTCTTTACTACGGCTTCAATTTTAAGTTGGTTGAATTCTGGATAAATTCGCTCATAATAGAAATACATAAATACTGAAACGATAACTGAATATGGCATTCCTGCAACCATTCCATTTTTAATATCATTCAAAAGATTGCTGTCATCTTCTTTCAACTTAACAAAATACAAAGCAATCGTGATTGCTGCCGTCAAAAGAAACATGTTGACAAAAACGAAAGGTTTTATGTCATTTAAACTCAATGAAAATGACCAAGCAAGGAGCTTCAGTCCAATCCAAATAGCAGCGCAAATCAGTCCAACTTTAATTGGAAACTTCATCTTAGCTGTTCATTGAAATTAAAAACTCTTCGTTTGAAAGCGTATTTTCCATGTGAGACTTCAGGAATTCCATTGCTTCAACCGGATTCATATCTGCAATGAATTTGCGAATTAACCAAACTCGTTGAAGAACATCTTTTCCAACCAATAAATCTTCTCTTCGCGTTCCTGATGCAGTAATGTCGATAGCAGGATAAATTCTTCTATTCGAAATCTTACGATCCAATTGTAATTCCATGTTACCGGTTCCTTTAAACTCTTCAAAGATTACTTCGTCCATTTTAGAACCCGTTTCTGTTAAGGCAGTTGCCAAAATAGAAAGTGAACCTCCATTTTCAATTTTTCTTGCAGAACCAAAGAAACGTTTTGGCTTGTGCAACG
Organism: Crocinitomicaceae bacterium; assembly: GCA_040379905.1. Taxonomy (GTDB): domain Bacteria; phylum Bacteroidota; class Bacteroidia; order Flavobacteriales_D; family Crocinitomicaceae; genus UBA952. The sequence continues at coordinate 3,981 of JBEIKF010000050.1, read as the reverse complement.
CGTTTGCATCAACACCACCAGACAAAACTTTACCTGAAGCAGGAGAAACAGTATTATAAGCTCTCGCTAAACGTGTAATTGAATCGAGTAAAATACAGACATCATGTCCACACTCAACCATTCGTTTTGCCTTTTCGAGAACCATATTAGCAACTTTCACGTGGCGTTCTGCAGGTTCGTCAAAAGTCGATGCGATTACTTCAGCTTTTACGCTTCGCGCCATATCGGTAACCTCTTCAGGACGTTCATCAATTAAAAGTACGATCAAATAAGTCTCCGGATGGTTTGCGGCGATCGCATTGGCAACATCCTTCAACAACATCGTTTTACCTGTTTTTGGTTGAGCAACAATCATTCCACGCTGCCCCTTGCCAATTGGAGCGAATAAATCCATTACACGCGTAGACAATGACTCTTGTTTATGCCCCGTAAGTTTGAATTTCTCTGACGGAAAAAGAGGCGTTAAATATTGAAAAGGAACACGATCACGTATATACGAAGGATCACGACCATTAATTGATTCAACTTTTACCAATGGAAAGTACTTCTCCCCTTCTTTGGGTGGTCGAATTGTTCCCTTTACTGTATCACCTGTTTTTAAACCAAAAAGTTTAATTTGATTTTGAGAAACATAAATATCATCTGGAGAAGGCAAATAATTGTAGTCAGAAGAACGTAAAAAACCATAACCATCTTGAATTACTTCCAAAACACCTTCAGCCGATACAATGCCAACTAAATCATAATTTTCATCTGGAATTTTTTCTTCCACTCGATTAGATGTATCTTGAGTGACACCAACCTCTTGTTGCTCATTTCTATTTCGATGATGTTGCTTCGGATGTTTGTATTTATTGTTAGTATTTCGATTTGAATCTGAAGGTTCTTTATCCAATTTCTCATCTGACGAAGCCACAACTTCCTTTGAAACTTCTTCAACTTTATTTTCGTTCTGATTTACTTCAACCTTCACAACTTCTTCGACATCATCCGTTTTTGAATCTGAAAATAATGTGGGTTCGATGTTGGTTTCTGCAGCAGTTCGCTTTCGTTTAACTTTTTGATTAGAAACACTACCTTCTACTTTTTCCTTTTCACTTTCAGCTACATTTACGGATTGCGAAGTGGTTTCACTGGTTATCAAATTAATAAGTTCAGGTTTTTTGTAATTTTCAGGATTTTCTATTCCAATTGTTTGTGCGATTACACGAAGGTCTGAGATTTTTTTACTCTCTAATTCTTTTCGATCCATTTAGTTATTTAAAAGTTAGTTTTGATTTTTAGGCAGAGACAGAAAGCCGATAAAGGCTAGTAAGATTGCACAAGTTTAAGCATTTCGATTGAATTGACAATAAAAAGCAAAAAATTCTAAGTTTTTCTTTTTTTCTTTTTAGCCGCTGGAAAAAGTATGTTATTCAAAATCAATCGATAACCAGGTGAATTGGGATGAAGATTTAAATCCGTAACAGGATCTCCGACAAAATGTTGGTAATCTTCAGGATCATGACCACCATAAAAAGTCCATGTTCCTTGACCCATTTCTCCATGAATGTATCTAGCCGTACCTGCTGACTTATTCTCACCCAATACCAAAATGTTTGACTTAATAAATTCTTTTCTAAAATCGGTGGTTTGCCCCATGAAACCTTTCACAACATCCACGTGACATTGAGTTAACATAGTTGGAACAATATCCCATTTTGCAGAAAAATCAAACAAAGTAAATTGATCCATCTGTTCGGTGATAATTCGCTGATTCCTCAAGTCTGAAGCATCAATGTCGGAATACTCATAAACCATCGGATCTTTTATTAAATGAAAATCTTTAAATGCGAACGTTTTAGAAAAATCCAATTTTTCCTGAGATCGCGCATCTGACCCATCGCCATCAAATACAGACTCACAAATATCAACCCCTTCTGCGGCAAGTGCGATATCAAAACTATCTGTACCACTGCACATCGTAAAAAGGAATCCTCCACCGATAACAAAGCTCTTTAAATTTTTAGCGACTGAAAGTTTTAGTTCAGATACCTTTTTGAATCCAAGCATTTTAGCATCTTTTTCGGCTATTTCGATTTGTTCTTGATACCAACGTTGATTTCTGGCAGAACTATAAAACTTCCCATATTGCCCTGTGAAATCCTCATGATGAAGGTGCAACCAGTCGTATTTAGGCAAAAGTCCCATTACAATCGCAGAATCATAAATCTTATCGTATTTTATCTCGGCATATTCCAAAACCAGCGTAACAGCGTCATCCCAAGGTTGTTTATTGGGTGGAGTATAAACAGCTATTTTTGGTGCCTTTTCCAATTGCACAATTTCCATGTTTACCTCTGGATTGGCAATTTGAGAACGGATTTGGTTTACTTGACCATCAGCGAGCACTTCGTACTTGACTCCGCGAATGATCAATTCTTCTTCTAAACTCTTCAAGTGCGGCATTAAAAAAGAACCTCCTCGATAATTCAATAACCACTCAATTGTAACATTATTTTCCAACGTCCAATAGGCAATTCCGTATGCTTTCAAATGATTCGATTGGGAATCATCCATCGGAACTAACAATTGAGTAGCTCTTGAAAAACTAATTGTGAAGAAAAATAAAAGCAATATTCGAATATGCATCATTTAAAAAGGGTTTTCATCTATTCCATCCTTATCAAAAATATCGCCATTTGATGAAGAATCATTCATTTTACTTGGAATGATATAAGAATTCATTTCTTCATTGAAACTCGAAAGACTATTATTAAGCGGACGTGCAATCTCCATTTCTGGAACTTCATTTAAGTTTTCGAATCTCGCATATTCAGCCACAAAGCGCAAACGAACTCGATCTAAGGATCCATTTCGGTGTTTTGCAATAATGATTTCACCAATACCTTGATTTGAATTTCCATCATCGTCTTTAACCAAACCATAATATTCAGGACGATATATAAATGAAACAATATCCGCATCTTGCTCAATCGCTCCAGATTCACGCAAATCAGATAGCATCGGTCGTTTATCACCTCCACGTTGTTCAACAGAACGACTTAACTGAGCCAAAGCAACGATTGGAACATTTAATTCCTTTGCTATTTCTTTAATTGATCTAGAAATTGTCGAAATCTCTTGTTCACGGTTACCCCCACCCTTTCCATCTTTTGCAGACATTAACTGCAAGTAATCGATTATAATCAACTCAATGTTATGTTGCGCTTTTAAACGACGACATTTTGCACGAAAATCAAAAATGCTCAATCCTGGTGTATCATCAATAAAAATTGGAGCGGTTGCCAACTTCGAAATTCGCGTGTGCATTTGCTGGAATTCATGTTCCTTTAAATCTCCTTTACGCAGTTTTTCAGCACTTAACCTGGCTTCGCTAGCAATTAAACGTTTAACCAACTGAACAGCAGACATTTCAAGAGAAAATACAGCTACACCTTTATTATAATCAACTGCGGTATTTCGTGCCATTGACAAAACGAATGCCGTTTTCCCCATACCTGGTCGAGCAGCGAGTACGATCATGTCTGAACGTTGCCAACCGGAAGTGATTTTATCTAAATCAAAGAAACCTGATGGCACACCTGAAATACCATCCGAATTTTGCGCTGCCTTTTCTATTTCCTGAATAGCTTCCCGAACAACATTTTGCATGTTATTAACCTGCTTACTCATATTATTCTCAGCGATTTGAAATAAACCGGATTCTGCACTATTCAATAAATCAAAAACGTCCTTTGTTTCATCGTAAGCATCACGAATGATTTCGCTACTGACCCGAATAAGTTCACGTTTTATATATTTTTCAGCAATAATTCTTGCCCAATATTGAACGTGAGCAGAACCTGCAACTCGATTCGTTAACGAAGAAATATAGGCAACCCCTCCGGCAGCTTCAAGTTCTCCATTTTTTTGAAGTTTGGCTGTAACCGTAACTAAATCAACTGGATTAGTCGATGCAAATAATTCTCGAATGGTTTT
>JBEIKF010000049.1:0-8373 GCA_040379905.1 Crocinitomicaceae bacterium | reverse complement strand
ACATGGTTTTTTTCTTGGAATCAAAACAAACAGTTCCTTCGTTTTCATTCGTATTTATGATGCCATCTGTATCAATCGACGTAACTCCGGGAGGATGTCCTGTTTCATCAAACGTAGCTACGAAAATATCCATATACTTTTCACCAGTAATAGGGTCTCGTCCTGTACCAAAACTTTCTTCGCGGCTAGAACCAAAATAAATAACCTTGCCTTTTTTATCAAAGAAAGCTGGAGCCATGTCAAAATTCTTGGTGTTTATTTTTGTTTCACACTTTACTACAATTTTGGGCTCGTTTGCATCAAAATCCTTATATTTTTCACAAGCTGCCATTGCATTTTCAATTTCTTGTGTTTTTTGATTAGGCGCAATTTTTTTAAATTCTTTATAACTTTTAAGAGCTCCATCAAAATCTTTCAACATGCGTTGCATTTCTCCTTTTAGGAAATATATTTCGGGTTTTTCGTTGAAATATTTTAATTCGATACACACCCCATACCATTCATTCGCCTTATCGTATTTTTCTAAACTTCTATAACTTTCAGCGACCTTAAAGGCCATATTGCCTTTATCTTTGATAGATCCCTTTGTCCCTAACTTTTTAAAAGCGTCCTGACATTTTGTAATCGCATCAAAATAATTTTTCGCATCGAATGCCTTGTTTGCTTCCCGCAAGTATTTTGGGAGTTGTTTACCCTGCTGAGAGAAACTAATTCCTGTGAAAAACAGCGTAAAACTTAAAATAAAAATATACTTCATATGATATTTTTTAATTGACACACTAAAACTAAGGAAAACAAAAATAAACAAAATTTGTTAATCACCCGAATATTTTCTCCATTGACCTAAAAGCATATCAAATTGCTGGGGCAGATTGCTTTCGAATCTCAAAAAAGTTCTGTTTACAGGGTGTTTAAAACCAATTGTCTTTGCATGTAATGCTTGTCCTGGTAATAAGTCGAAGCAGTTTTGCACGAATTTAGTGTAATTAGAACTGGAAGGCCCTTTTAGTAATTTGTTTCCACCATATTCCAAATCATTGAATAAAGGGTGACCAATGGATTGAAAATGAACTCGAATTTGATGTGTCCTGCCAGTTTCCAGTTTACATTCAACAAGAGTAACTTGCCCAAATCTTTCTAAAACTCGATAGTGCGTAACAGCATGCTTACCATGATCGCCATTTGGATAAACAGCCATAACCTTTCGGTTTTTTATTGATCTCGCAACGTTTCCTGTAATTGTTCCACCCTTTTCTAAATCGCCCCAAACTAGAGCGTAATAAATGCGTTCTGTTGTTCGATTAAAAAATTGAGCCGCTAGATTGGTTAAGGCTAATTCTGTTTTAGCTATAACCAATAATCCTGTTGTGTGCTTGTCTATTCTATGAACTAACCCTGGCCGACCATAATAATCTTTTGGAGGATTAGGAAGATTATCAATGTGATAAACCAAGGCGTTAACCAAAGTACCTGAGTAGTTGCCATAACCCGGGTGAACAACCATATTTGCGGGTTTGTTTACAACTAAGCATTGATCGTCTTCATAGATAATATCGATTGGAATATTCTGCGGAATTAATTTTAATTCTCGAATAGGATAAGGAAGGACAATTGCTACCTCATCACCGGGTTTCACGCGGTAATTTTGTTTTACTTTTTTCCCGTTTACATGTACATTTCCGTTTTTAGCGGCGATTTGAACTTTATTTCTGGAAGTATTAGCTAGTCGATCAATTAAGAACTTATCAATTCGGACCATCTCCTGACCTGGATCAGCCTTGAAACGATGGTGTTCAAATAATTCTTCTTCCTGCTCGGAATCGAATTCCAAATCATCAATCATTGTTTGATTACCTTGTAGGTTTTGTCTGAAATAGTTGGGATACGTACAAAATAGATTCCGTTTCGGAATTCAGACAAATCGATTTGTGCTTCATTTGATTTCATAATCAATCGACCAAATGAATCGTATATTTCAACTTCTATTGTTTCTGATTTTACATCTCCACCAATGGTAAGGTATTGGGATGTGGGATTAGGATATAAAATCACAGTTTCCTCTGTTTTCAAAGTATTTATTGAAAGAATTGGGTCCAATGATGTTGAGAAAACAGGGCGGATCATCGCTGAACCTGAAAATGGACTTGTGAGCCAAGTAAATCCACCATCGACACTGAATCGAATGGCTTCGGAATGATCAATATTTCTATCCAAGCCTACATTTAACCTCTCTGGATCTAATTGTCTCCAGCCAATGTGAAATTTTTCTCCAACAGGCACCTTCACAGTATCAGAAAAATAATAGGTGTGGAAAAGATTCGTTTCGTTTCCATAAATTGGACTATTTGGGAAAAAGGCATCATCTTCATACAAAATGGCTCCAGGAACCCCGTTGTTGTCATCCCATACGGTCAATAAAAAAAGTTTATTTGAAACATCTATTACCGATGGAACAAAGTGAATGTTAACTCCAATTAATGAATCCGGTTGATATCCATTGAATTCAATAGCAAGTCTTGCTTGCTGACCCGTAGGCCCGAATGCCGCCTCTGCTGAACCATCATCATAACTGTAAAAGTTATAAAACTCTTGATAAAAGATTGTTGAATCATTAAAAGTATAATTTGGAAATTGCGCAGATGCGCTTGCCTTTATTTCAAATACTTGCTGATTCCCTGTTTTAGTTCGGTCAAATTCGTACCCATTTGAACAGTCATTGTAGGAAGTATGAGTTGTTCTTGGGTTGTAGTTTATGTTTGACTCAGCCAAATTAAATCCTTGTAAAATGAAGTTCCCCTCAAAAGCCCCATTATATGAAATATCAATTTGTCCATTCTGATAATTTTCAGGATCAGGACTACCATTGTGCAATTTTATTAGCACCGAATCAGACATTTTATTTGTTGTGCTTTCCTTGTAATGATCCCAAGGAACGGCAGTGTATGTTTTAAGTAGAGAGTTCAACGGATAAACAAACGCGAAGTCTTTAAATAAAGTGTCATCATGCGCAGATAGGGACCTTAAATGAACATAGTCAATGTGAAAATGATCCAATCCTCCGGCAAGTGAACCATAATTTCTCAATCGAAATTGAAAACCCTTTTTAAAATATTTGGAATCGGAAATGTTAATGTGTGCAGCCCGAAATGGATAAACAGTATCCCCATTTACGCTCCAAACCCGAAACCATTGATCCAATTCTTTCGCATAAAACTCCAACACCAGTGAATCTCCTGACTCTGGAATATCGCCCAACCCTTCTGGTTGATACAAAAAACTGAAATAGACTGAATCTGATGCAGAATACCCGCTCATATCAATAGACTTGGATGTTAACCGATCAGCATAGTTTGTTTGTGAAGTATTAATAAGATAAGGGTATCCATTTTCATCCAAACCATCGAATGTAACCACTCCCAATGACCTTGGATTTAATCCGAAGCGATAGTTGTGATAAGCATATGAATCAATCCATAATTTTGAAGGTTCAACAATTGTAGTAAAAAATAATCGCACTGAATCCTGAATATAAGTAGGATTTGAAAGCCAAACTGTATCTATCTCATTATTGCTAATATCGTTAATGGTATCATAAATATAATAAGGTGGATAAACATCAATTGTTTGATATTGAATTGGATAACTTGAAAAGTCACCTAGTTTAATTGAAATCGGGTTAAATGTAGTGTCTGTATAAGTATCATTGCTTAAGTCCAAAGTGCGTTTGAAAGTAGGAAGATTTGAAAAGAATGTTCCAGAGGGATACGGTGTCAATGTGATGGGATCCAAAATTTGGTAAAACAATTGATTTGTTGTTCCCGGTGTATTGAAATCAGCAATGTAACTCTGAAATTTATTCGTGGAAAAATCATCAAAGAAGGGAAGAGAAATCGTATCTGTTGAAAAGACGAATGAACTATCAAGTGATTGATGTGACTTCAAAACACCTTTTGTTTTAACCCCATAATTTCTTGTTATAGGGCCAGTTTCCAAGGTTTGGGCAAATGCGAAAGCATTTAGAAAAATCAAGCTATACAAAAAAGACTTCATCTTATGGGAATTCGATAGGAGACTCCGTATTCAATTTCAAGGAAAAAGTAAACTGAGTCGATTTATAAGCGGTTGTTCCTTCTATGTATTCGGGTGTTTGGCTGAAAATTCTGGCGGCCAATGAATCCTCTCGCGTGGCACACTCAGGACAAACGAATGTATAGGACGTAATACCTATGGTGTCCATTACATATTTGGCTTCATCCATGGTCATACCCACAAAATCCATTAATGGAATAGGTTCGCCCAGATCATTTTGACCCACAATCAACGTAATGACCGCTCCCATTGGGATTCGATCACCTTCTTTCACGCGTTTACCTTTGTAAAGTTGATCTAGAACGGCTCCATTTGCTTCATTTGTTGGTCGATATTGTATGCGATAGCGCAAACCACGTTGTTCCAAGACACTTTCAGCAAATTGAATTTGTTTATTAATTAAACCGGGCATTTGAATTAATTGAGAACGTTTTGATAAACACAATCCAATAATACGACCTGTTTTGACAAAAACCTTGGAAATGGAAGTAGGTTCAACGAGTTGCTTTAAAACAGTTCCTTCTGGTGCCTTAGGGTCGTAAATGCTGTCCACAATTTGATATTGTAACCCAAGTTCTTCTATTTTATTTTTAGCTTCCTCGCCATTAAGGCCAACGAAATTTGGAACTTCTATTTTTTCACCATGGTTGGTGGAGAAATCTAAATATAGACTTGTAAAAAAAACTAGAACCAAATAAAATAAAACTACTAATCCAAAATGTTTTAGGAAATGTTTAGAAAGTACAAATGTTTTAATTCTCTGAAACACGTTTTATTTTATAAGTTGAACAAAGATAATGAATTGGTTTGGAATCAGAAATTCGGTGATAAAGAATGTGAACGGAAGAAATCCTCGATGTAAGAAACGGCTTCATCGGCTGTATCCACGACTTTAAACAAATTCAAATCATTTGGAGAAATGTTTTTTTCTTCATTAAGCATTACTTCTTCAATCCACATGGTTAAACCAGTCCAATAAGATTTTCCGACTAAAACGATTGGTCGACGTGCAATTTTCTTGGTTTGGATCAAGGTTATAGCCTCAAAAAATTCGTCGAGTGTCCCAAACCCACCAGGTAATATTACAAAAGCTTGTGAGTATTTTACAAAAACGACTTTACGAACGAAGAAATAATCAAATTCCAAGTTGTGTTCTTGGTCAATGTATGGATTATGGTTTTGTTCAAATGGAAGATCGATGTTCAAACCAACTGATGGACCGTTTCCTTTTTGAGCCCCACAATTCGCGGCCTCCATAATTCCAGGACCACCACCAGAGATAATGCCATAACCTGCTCTGGCTAGTTTTTCCGCGATTTCAATACCTAATTGATAGTATGGATTGCTCGGCAAGGTGCGTGCTGAACCAAAAATTGAAACACAAGGACCGATTTTCGCCATGCGGTCGTATGCCTCAACGAATTCAGACATGATTTTAAAAATAGACCAACTGTCATTACTCTTTATTTCGTTCCAATCTTTTCTTACGTGTTCCATAATCAGCGTTTAGAAATCAAATATAGGCTAACCTTACATTCTAACGCATTTCTTTTCTAATTATTCTCTAACTTCGAATGGTGAATAAGTTTTTACTCCTTTTTTGTTTTTTTTCTCAATTGACTTTTGCTCAGAAAAACCGTTCATTTTGGAGGGATGCTGATTCCTTGAATAAAAAGAGATTAATAGGTTCAAGCGCTGTTATTGGGTCTATTTATGTTGGAAGCATCATTTCACTCCAACAAGTTTGGTACAGTGAGAGCTTTCAGAAAGATTTTCATTTATTCAATGACGGAACGAATTGGCTTCAAATGGACAAAGCTGGCCATGTCTTTACCGGATATCATTTGTCCTCTGTTCTTTCGGGAAATTTTTATTGGAACGGAATTGAACCGAAAAAATCCAATTTAATAGGAAGCACAATAGGTTTTAGTTATCTTACTTCCCTTGAAGTATTGGATGGTTTTTCAAAAGACTGGGGTTTTTCTTGGTGGGATATGGCAGCTAATTTCACGGGATCAGCCTTGTTTGTAGGTCAAGAATACGCTTTTTCAAAACAAATATTTAAGCCAAAATTTTCATTTCAAACAACGAATTATGCTTCAATTAGACCAGAAGTTCTTGGGAGTAATTTTCCCGAACAACTATTGAAGGATTACAATGGTCAGACGTATTGGCTGAGTTTTTCACCTGGAAACCTAGGGTTAAAGTCATTTCCAAAATGGATCTGTTTGAGTTTCGGTTATAGCGCTGATGAAAAGTTGGTTGGAAATGCTGAGGTTTTTCAGAATTACAATTCAAAACGAGAATTTCTTCTTTCCTTAGATATCGATTTAACTGAACTGAAAGTTAAAAATGAGCTTTTGAAGAAGGTGTTGAAACAAGTGAATTTGATTAAAATCCCTTTTCCTGCGGTTTATATCAAAGATTCAAAATTTGGTTTTTCACCAATCTATTTCTAGTTCCTTTAAGCCAGTTTCCCAACCACTACCCGATCTCCTTCAATCAAAATAGGCCGTTTCAAAAAGGTATATTCATCCAAAATCAATTGCCGAAAATCACTGTCGACAAGATTTTTATCTTTCAAACCTAACGTTTTGTATTTAATAGCACGTTTTGAGAACAACGCCTCGTAAGAACCTACTTTTTCCTTTAATAAATCTAGCGTTTCTGCATCGATATGAGTTGATTTGATATCGATCAATTCGAATTCATCAAGTGCGTTAAATTCTTTCATCATACGACGGCAGGTGTCGCACGAACTCAAATAATAAATGCGTTTCATTAACAGAACTCGTCGTAGGCTGCTTCTAGATTTGCGGCAATCATTTGAGCGGTTCCACCTTCGATGTGATGTCTTTCTAAAAAGTGAACCAACTTCCCGTCTTTGAACAAAGCAATTGAAGGAGATGAAGGTGGATAAGGTAAAAAATACTTTCTTGCTTGTGCCACCGCATCCGTATCAACACCTGCAAAAACAGTAGTTAAATTAGACGGCTTTTTATCGTGTTGAAGTGAAAGTTTAACTCCTGGACGCATATTTCCTGCTGCACAACCACAAACTGAGTTCACAACAACAAGTAGTGTTCCTTCAGCACTTTGAATGGTGTTATCAACCTCTGCTGCATTTGTTAATTCGTTGAACCCTACATTTGTAAGGTCTTCTTTCATTGGTTTTACTAATTCCGCTGGATACATAATCTGTGTTTTAAGACAAAGTTAACAATTAGAAAAATGCGATTGTTTTAATTTTTCTAAAAGAAGTTAAATCTTGTTCATACAATAATTGTAAGTCTTAAATCCTACACTTTTTCAGTTTATCGGATTAAACTGTAATTTTGCCATAAAATAACACGAAAATGAGTCATCAAGAACTTTCCGAACAAGAACTTCAACGCCGCGAGAATTTGAAAAAATTGCGTGAGATGGGAATTGAACCTTATCCCGCAGCTTTATTCCCAGTAAACGCGTTAGCATCTGAAATAAAACAGGTGTTTGAGGAAGGAAAAGAAGTTTGTTTGGCAGGTAGAATGATGTCTCAACGTATTATGGGAAAAGCATCTTTTGCTGAACTCCAGGATTCTTCAGGGAGAATACAAGTGTATTTTAACCGCGACGAGATTTGTCCGGATGATGATAAAACGCTTTACAACGAGGTATTCAAACGACTTCTTGACTTGGGAGACTTTATTGGAATCAAAGGAAATGTCTTCAAAACACAAGTTGGTGAAATTTCGGTTAATGTGAAGGAATTTACTATTTTAAGTAAATCGTTGAGACCATTACCACTTCCAAAAACGGATACTGAAGGACGAGTTCACGATGCTTTTACAGATCCGGAATTGAGATACAGACAGCGTTATGTTGACTTAGTGGTGAATAATCAAGTGAAAGATGTTTTTGTGAAAAGAACAAAACTTTTCAATGCGATGCGTGAATTTTTTAATTCGGCAGGGTATATGGAAGTTGAAACACCTGTTTTACAAGCCATTCCTGGGGGCGCCTCGGCTAGACCATTTATTACCCATCACAATGCCTTGGATATTCCGCTTTACATGCGAATCGCAAATGAATTGTACTTGAAGAGACTGATTGTTGGTGGTTTTGATGGGGTTTATGAGTTTTCGAAAAACTTCCGAAACGAAGGAATGGATCGCACGCATAATCCGGAATTCACCGCGATGGAAATCTACGTTTCTTATAAAGATTACAATTGGATGATGGATTTTACGGAGCGACTTTTGGAACACTGTGCGGTTGCTGTGAATGGAACGACTCAAGCGACTT
>JBEIKF010000048.1:0-8406 GCA_040379905.1 Crocinitomicaceae bacterium | reverse complement strand
GAGCCGAAATAGCTTTGATTACTGCGGCAATTACACTTTTCATTTCATTTATTTTTTTTCCACAATATGCTTCAAACGGAGTTGCAAATTGGTTTCGTGAAAGTATCATTGATCTTGAAACAACGGTTCTAATCGGATTCATCTTCAAAGTAATCGGGTTTTTCTTTCTTGTGGGAATGATAATAAAAATGGTAAATGCTGTAATTTATATTTTATCTGGTCAACCATTTATTGATATACAAACATCCATTAATTCTGGAAAGGAAAAACGAAAATCCGATGACTTCGATGATTTCGAAGAGGTAGAATAACGTGATCTAACTGAACAATAGTAAATTGCGAACAAATCTAAATATCCTAAAGTCCTGCTGTCTGTAAAAGTAATAGTTAAGAGTTAAAACGGTAAAGGCAGACAAGTCAATCATCATTCTGTCATTCCCTCATTTGTCAACCAAATCACTTCAAACACTTAAAATAATCAAAAGGCTCTTGGCATTCATTGCACTGATAATGAGCTTTACAGGCGGTACTACCAAATTGACTTACCATTCTTGTATTTCTCGAATTGCATTTTGGACAAGGAACTATGGTTGGTGCAGCAAATAATACACTTTTATCAACTTCATTTTCAGGAGGCGCAATTCCATATTCACGAAGTTTAAATTTGCCTTTATCCGATAACCAATCTGTTGTCCAAGCTGGAGATAGAACCGTTCGAACTTTTACATCCGCTATTCCTTTTTCTTTCAACTTCGACTTGATATCTGCCTCCATGACTTGCATGGCAGGACAACCACTGTATGTCGGTGTAATGGTTATAACCCAAGAATTATCTTCGAAAGATGCATCACGCACCACTCCCAAATCAACAACAGAAAGAACAGGGATTTCAGGGTCACTGACTTCTTCCAACCATTCCCATATTTGATCTTTGGTTACCATTCCATATTTGGATAGGCGCGCTGCATGTATTGTAAATCGGATAAAATATAACCCATGTGCTCCGAATGACGTCCTTTTCTACCTCCTTCAAATTTCCAATTATTTGTTGGAATCGAAATTGTGGCCTCCGTGAAAACGGAATTTACAGTTTGCTCCCAAATGGAACGTAAATCTGCTAAATCAGGTAAAATTCCAGATTTAGTCAACTCTTCATCTATAGAATCAGTAAAGAAAATTTCATCAGCATAACGCCAAAGGTTATCCAACGCTTTTTGAATTCGCTCGTGTGACTCTTCTGTTCCGTCACCAAGGCGAATGACCCATTCAGATGTATGTCTCAAATGGTATTTTGTTTCTTTCAAAGACTTTTCAGCAATAGCGGATAGCTGAGCATCTTTGGAATTTATCAAACGCTCAAACAAGGGTTTTCTATATGCATCGAATAAAAACTGACGCATGATCGTATCCGCGAAATCTCCATTGGGCTGCTCAAGCAAGAGTAAATTAGTGTATTCCCGCTCGAATCGTAAAAAAGCTAGTTTATCTCCATCTCTTCCCGCTCCTTCAACTTCACCTGCATAATTTAAGATGCTTGTCGCCTGTCCGATTAAATCTAAGGCAATGTTCGTTAATGCAATATCTTCCTCGAGAATAGGACCATGTCCACACAATTCCCCAAGTCGCTGACCAAGAATAAGGCTATCATCTCCTAATCTTAATAGATAACGAAATAGTGCTTCGTTCGTCATAATTACATGTGTTTTACTCCATCCGGAACTTCATAAAAAGTTGGATGACGGTATATTTTCGTATCAGATGGTTCGAAAAACTCATCAGAATCAGCTGGATCGTTGGCATGAACATAATTTGATTCAACCACCCATATACTAATTCCCTCAGATCTTCTTGTGTATACGTCTCTGGCATTTTCCAATGCCATTGTTGCGTCTGCAGCTCTCAGGCTACCAACGTGTTTATGACTTAAACCTTGCTTGCTTCGAATAAAAACCTCCCAAAGTGGCCATTCAGTTGCTGACATATGAACTATTTTTTAAATGATTAGGCTGATTTTCTCATTGCGCGTTTCGAAGCAAAGGCATTCGCCGCCTCTCGAACCCAAGCTCCTTCTTCTTTCGCTTTTCTTCTTGCCTCAATTCGCTCTTTGTTACATGGACCATTTCCAGCTAAAACTTGGTAAAATTCATCCCAATTGATCGGTGAAAAATCATAATGACCTCGTTCTTCGTTCCATTTCAAATTTTCATCTGGAATTTTTAGGCCAAGAATTTCTGCTTGTGGAACAGTTGCATCTACGAAATTTTGTCTCAATTCATCATTCGAGAAACGCTTGATTTTCCATTTCATGGATTGAGCTGAATGCGGAGAATCGGCATCGCTCGGACCAAACATCATCAATGACGGCCACCAAAAACGATTTAGAGCATCTTGAGCCATCTCTTTTTGTTCAGGCGAACCGTTTGCTAAAACCATCAATGACTCATATCCTTGTCTTTGATGAAAAGATTCTTCCTTACAAATTTTAACCATTGCTCGAGCATAAGGTCCATATGAAGCTCTGCAAAGGGCAACTTGATTCAAAATTGCCGCTCCATCAACCAACCAACCAATTGCACCAATATCTGCCCAAGTGAGCGCGGGATAATTGAATATGGAAGAATATTTTGCTTTGCCATTGTGCATATCGTCAATTGTTGCTTCACGATCAGCACCTAATGTTTCAGTTGCACTATATAAATACAATCCGTGACCGGCTTCATCCTGAACTTTTGCCAATAAAACGGCTTTTCTTCTGAGGTTTGGAGCACGGGTAATCCAATTTCCTTCTGGCAACATTCCAACAATTTCCGAATGTGCATGTTGAGAGATTTGACGGATCAAGGTCTTTCTGTATGCATCCGGCATCCAATCATTAGGTTCAATCTTAATCTCTCGATCAATTTTATCTTGAAACCGCGCTTCAAGTTCTGAGATAGATAATTCTTTCATGCGATAAAGATTATTTCACAAATATAACAAATTCAAGCTCATTTCAAATATGACGATTATCATAAAAGAATACGACTTTAACAACATAAATCGTGTTCATTTGTTTATCTTTGACCGCCAAAAAACTGTAAATGACACCACGTTTTCATTCATTAAAAATATCGGATGTTCGAAAAGAAACGGCGGATTGTGTTTCGATTGCCTTCGATGTTCCGAACGATTTAAAATCGCATTACCAATTTCTTGCAGGACAATATTTAACTTTAAAAACTACGATTGACGGAGAGGAAGTTCGACGATCCTACTCATTGTGTTCCGCTCCATTCGAAAATGAATGGCGAGTTGCCATAAAACAAGTTGAAAATGGAAAATTCTCAACTTTCGCTAACGGGAACTTGATTGCGGGAGATGTGATGGATGTGATGACTCCAATGGGGAATTTTGCGTTGAAAAATGACGTAAACCACAAAAAATCCTATGCACTTTTCGCAGCGGGTAGCGGTGTGACTCCTATCCTTTCAATCGCCAAAGAAATTTTGAATAGTGAACCGAATAGCATCATCACTTTGTTTTACGGAAACAAGGGATTCAATGATGTGATTTTTCGAGAAGAACTTGAAGATTTAAAAAATCGCAACTTGACACGATTAAGTGTGGTTCATGTCTTTTCAAGAGAAAGTTTAGGGAATAAACTTCAAAAAGGGAGAATTGACAAATCGAAAACCATTGATTTATATAATGCATTCCTAAAAAACATTTCAGTTGATGATGCTTTTATTTGCGGTCCTGAACAAATGATTCTAGGCGTTAAAGAAGCTCTAACAGAACTTGGCGTCGATTCTTCGAAAGTTCATTTTGAACTATTTACAAGTGGGAATGTTGCAAGTAAAAAGAAAGAGGCTGAAGTAGCCGAATTACCGTCATTTGAGTCAAAGGTCCAAGTTATTTTGGATGATGAATCTTTCGATTTTAATTTGGATTCGAACGGAATGACAATACTTGATGCCGCTCAAAAAGTTGGTGGGGATTTACCGTATGCCTGCAAAGGAGGAGTATGTTGCACTTGCAAAGCGAAAGTGATGGAAGGCACCGTTCGAATGGTAATCAATTACGCATTAACCCCGGAGGAAGTCGAATCCGGATACATTTTAACCTGTCAAGCGCATCCAACTTCTGAAAAAGTGGTTGTATCGTTTGATGAATAAATTAAGCTATGGGATTATTTGACATTTTCAAGAAAAAAGACAAGGAAAAATCTAGTCGTGGCTTTCATGAATTGAAAGTTTCCGAGATAAAAAGATTGAATGAAAATTCAGTGATGGTTTCATTGGATGTCCCTTCTGAATTGAAAGAAAATTTTCAGTTTATTCCAGGTCAGTATTTAAACTTTGAAATGGAAATCAAAGGAAAAAAACTTCGGAGGTCATATTCCATTTGCTCAGGACCTAATGAATCCTTATCGGTTGCAATAAAGGCTGTTGAAAATGGAGTTGTTTCAAATTGGTTCAATCAAGAACTGAAAGTTGGAGACATACTTCACGTCGCTGCCCCAGAAGGAAATTTCACCTTGAATTCCGAATTTAAAAATATTGTTGCGATAGCTGCAGGAAGTGGAATCACACCAATTATGTCGATTTCTAAAGCGTTAAATAACGGTCAGGTTCATCTGTTTTTTGGGAATCGGTCAAAATCGGACGCCATTTTTTTATCGGAAATTCAATCAATGTCAAATGTCCAATTCACGGGATTTTTAAGCCAAGAAGGTGCTGAAGGATTTCACAAAGGTCGAATTGACAAAGCAAATTTCACAGAAATAATCAAATCTGACTTAAACATTCTGAAAGCAGATGCTTTCTTTATTTGTGGTCCAGAGGGAATGATTCATGATGTAAAAGAAACATTAAAATTATTTGGCATCAGTGATAAAAAAATAAAATTTGAATTATTTACAGCTCCAACTGCTGTTGAAAAAAGCCCAGAAGTAGATTTCAAAGGAACAAGTGAGGTGACTATCATTTTAGACCACGAACAATTAACTTTTGAAATGAAACCGGGAAATGCAACCATTCTCGACTTAGTAGAAAAAAATGGAATGGACGCACCCTATTCTTGCCGTGGAGGTGTTTGTTGTTCGTGCAAAGCGAAAGTTTTGGAGGGAAAAGCGACTATGCGCGTTAATTACTCATTAACGGATGAAGAAGTAAATCAAGGTTACATTTTGACTTGTCAAGCACAACCAAGTTCGGAAAAACTAACTGTTAGTTACGATGAGTAAAACCATTGTTGTTGTTGGTGCGAGCCGCGGGATTGGAAAAGCTGTTGTTGAATTATTTGCAGCTAATTCGAATAATAAAGTTTTTGCATTAGCAAGAAACAAAGAACGATTAATCTCAAATTTCAAGGAATTTCCAAATGTTGTTTGTGGTGCTTTCGATTTGGCCAGTCCTATTGCTGGACAACTAGCTGAAATATTTGAAAACATTGATAAAATTGATGTTTTAATCAATAATGCTGGCTATTTGGTAAACAAACCATTCGAAACAATTACGCATGAAGATTTTAGTCAGTCTTATCAAGTAAACGTTATTGGTGTAATGGAAACCGTACAGTATTTTGTCCCGAAAATGAATATTGAAAAGTCCCATATCATAAATATTAGTTCTATGGGCGGATTTCAGGGATCCATGAAATTTGCCGGACTTTCTGCCTACTCGACCTCAAAAGCGGCACTTTGCAGTTTCACAGAGCTTTTTGCAGAAGAATATAAAAACACGCAAATAAAGATGAATTGTTTGTGTCTCGGAGCAGTTCAAACAGAAATGTTGGAGGAGGCGTTCCCTGGATACAAAGCTCCATTGGAATCTAAAGAAATGGCAAAATTCATAGTGAATTTTGCAGAAATCAATGGTGACTTTATGAATGGGAAAATTATACCAGTCTCTTTGTCAAATCCATAGTTTTTTATTATTAGCGTAAATTCGTACCTTAGCTGTTCAAATTTATTTCTGTGCGAAAACTCTTATTTGTCGGAATTTATTTTATCTCCCTTCATTTTATTTACGGACAGGATATTCATTGGTCTCAATTTAATGATAATCAACTTTTTCAAAATCCAGGAAACGCAGGTCACTTTGATGGTGATTATCGCTTCATAGGTAATTTTCGAGATCAGTGGCGAAATGTGACTATTCCTTACAACACCTTTTCAATCTCGGCTGACACGAAACTTAATAAATGGGGGTTTGGAGTTTTGATGTTTCATGATCAAGCGGGTGATGGTACTTTTAAGACAATAGAAACTCAAGGAAATGTATCAAGGTTATTTAACCTTACAAAAGACTCAACCCATATAATACGACCAGGTATTAATTTTGGAATGAACCACCGACAATTAAATTGGAAAAATCTTTATTTTGATAATCAATACAACGGTTATACTTTCGATCCAAGTTTGCCTACTAATGAAAATTATCAAACTGATCGTAAAACTAATTTTTCGCTAGGTACAGGATTTATTTATGAATGGCGTCAATCAAACCGCATTAAACTTACAGCTGGCTTCGGTGCCTACAACATAAATCAACCTAATCAAGGGTTTTACAATATCACAATAAAGCGCGACATTCGTTTGAACGGTTTCGTAAAAGGAACTTTGATATTGAATGAGAATTGGGACTTGATTCCAAGTATTCAATATTCTCATCAAGGTAAATATCGTGAATTGATTTTTGGCTCGTCAGGAAAGTATTATTTGAAATCATCTAAAAATGTTTATCGAGCGCTTTATGCAGGTGCTTGGTTCAGAACAAAGGATGCTGGTTACCTGAGTTTAGGATATGACTACAAAGATTTATTTGTCGGAATAAGTTATGATGTGAATTTTTCAAAATTAGTTCCAGCAAGTAATTATCGAGGAGGACTTGAAATTGCCGTTCGATATATCATTCGTAAATTCAAACCGAAAAATATCATTCACCGGGTATGCCCAGATTATATTTAGTTCTTTTTACACTTTTTTGTGCAGCCAATTTATTCGGACAAGTAAAAACTGAAAAACTTGTTGAGTTTGCCGATAAGCAATTTAAGAAGGGTGATTACTATTATGCCATTGAATATTACCAAAAGGCGCTTAAACAGGACTCAACTAATTTGGATATCCAATGGAAATATGCAGAGGTGCAACGCGCATATAAGAACTACACCATCGCAGAAGAATATTATTCCATCGTTTATGAAAGTGATGGTATAAATACATACCCTTTGAGTATTTTACAACTCGGGTTAATGCAAAAACAAAATGGATCTTACACCAAAGCATTGGAAACATTTAAGGTAGCAAAACGACAATACGAAGAAAATAAAAGCGACTACCTATATAAAAAAGCCGTTCAAGAAATTAATGCAACAAATTGGGCTATAAAGAACTTTTCAGATACGATTAAGCCTATGGCACCACTACCTGAAACAGTAAATAGTGTTGATGCTGAATTTGGACATGTCATACATGACAATCACCTTATTTTTTCCTCACTTAGAGCCGACTCAATAAATTCCTCCGAGGAGATTTACGATAAAACATATAAAACACATCTATTTATTTCGAAAAATGAAAATGGTAATTTTCAAGTAAATCAGCGTTTAAAAGACCTATTCAATGAAAAATTAAGTTCTGGAAATGGCACCTTTTCGCTTGACGGAAAACGTTATTATTTCAGTATATGTGATGAGGAAGGCTATAACTACAAATGCAGAATTGTTTGTGCCAATTATGAGAATAGCAAGTGGTCGAAGATTGATACGTTAGGAAATGAAATTAATGAGCCTGGAAAAAATTCAACAATGCCAAGTATATCAAAATTAGATGGTAAGGAGGTACTGTTTTTCGCTTCAGACAGATCAGGAACAAAAGGCGGTCTCGATATTTGGATGGCTCAAATGAATGGTATAAAAGCGGAGAATATTCAGAACATTACTGAAGTTAACTCATTGGAAAATGATATTACACCTTGGCATGATTCACTAAAAAATCGTCTTTATTTTTCTTCATCTTGGCATTATGGATATGGGGGTCATGATGTTTTTTATTCTGAATTTCCATTCAAAAAAATTGAAAATGCAGGTTTGCCAATAAATAGTCCCGCTAATGACCAATACTTTTTTTCCCACAATGACACCATTTACGTTTCCTCTAATAGACTTGGGACAAAATATGCTAAAAACCCAACTTGCTGCAGTGATATTTTTGCGAAATTTCCTGTTATAGAACAAATTACAACGATACCACAAAGAAAGGATTCTTCTTCCATAATAACTACTCTTAAAAGAAAACTTCCTGTTCGATTGTATTTTAGAAATGATGAGCCAGATGAAGATTCTTGGGCAACAACCACATCGCAAAATTACTTAGCAACATACGATTTATATAAGCAGAACTATGAGCTGTATAAACGCGAAGTT
>JBEIKF010000047.1:0-8579 GCA_040379905.1 Crocinitomicaceae bacterium | reverse complement strand
CGCCTATATATTTCCCCAAAAAAAAGACCCCCATAAAAATTTTTAAAGATAGGTTTTTTATCTTTTTACAAACGACTCTAAGTCTACAATTCCCGTTCTGCGCATTAGACGTTCTTTTATTCGTTGAATGCAGACGTTTATGTGAGCTTCGTTCATTTTTCTACTTATGTAAGTAGATGGTTTACCGTAGTAATATTTCATTTTAAGGATAAGAGCTTCCCGCTTAGTGAGATTATTAAGGAAATCTTTTATTGCGTCATATAAATCCTTGTCACTTGAGTTTTCGATTTCGAAATCATCAATATGTCTTGAGTTATTTACAGAAACATCATCGTATACAATTTGAACTTTTCTTTTGCCATTTCTTTTTCTGAGTTCGGATTTACAGAAGTTATCAGCAATTGTCCTTACCCAAGAACGAGTTGAAAATAAATTTGAGTCACTCTCATAAAGTCTGCCAATAAGTTGGTAGAAATGCACCATTAGTTCCTGATTGACGTCTTTAACATCCTCGCCTCTGAAAAATCCTCTTATGACATAAATTATGTCTCGGTCATAACGATTTGAAAACTCGTTGAATAATATGTCCTGTAACCTGCGATCCATTAATTGATTTTAATCTGTAATTTGTTCTTTTGGTTTTCCTGTCAAGTGCTCTAGACCTTCCAGTTTTTCCTCTATTTCATAAATTGAGTTTGTTTCTAATTCGTGTAGTATCTTATTCAAAATATGATCTAAATCTTTTTCTTCTTTACGTAACAAAAATGTCTTTGACTCGTGTTTTTTCAAAACATAAATTAGATTTGAAATCTCTTTTCGTATATCTTGGCAAACCATTCCCATTGGATAAATAAATAAATTCAGCGATTTGTCCATTTTTAATCTTCTTGAGAGGTTTTGTTTAAAAAAGAGCGGATTTTCCTTTAAACGGGCGAATGTAAATGCCTGAAATAATAGTTCACTTGGATCTCCTATAATTATGTCGCTGTTAATCAAATTTTTATCGTGCTCGATGATGAAGCTTAGTGCCAAGGTTAAATTATTTAAATCATAGGATCCATTATAATCTACTTCGATACCATTGATGGAAAGTTTATTCGCTGAATCATCGTCAAAAGGATCTTTTCTGTTGTATGTTAAGTAGTTTAATTTGAATTGGTTATTTAAATTAGTTTTAATATTGTCTTTGTGATCAAAAGCGTGATGCCCGACAAGTAAAACGGATTTTTGTGTAGACTTTTTCATAAGCATTTATTTATCTTAGACGCAAATTGAACTTGAATGTAACAACTTTCAACTAAATTTACTGAAAAAGTAACAATTTTTTAAGTAAAAGATCGTTTTTAAGTAATGAGATTTATTGCGTTTGTCTTTTTTCAAATAAGTTTCTTGGCTTTTAGCCAATATAATGTTGGCTTGAATGGATTTCAATACGTCAACGGTTTTTACTCAGCTAGAAACATAGGTACGGGTAATAATTTGATAAGTGTTATAGACAATGACTTAGTTCTCAGTTCCGAAAATCCAGCTTTATTGAATCGTGGAATGACTAATCAACTCGCAATTAATCAATCGTTTCTTCCAACAGGTGTTAATTTTGGGTCCATTCAATATGCTTTTAATTCTAAGTTTGGGATTTTTTCACCAGTTATTAAATATGCAAATTACGGCTCGTTTACCGGTACGGATATAGGAGGTAATTCACAGGGTGATTTTGGTGCTTTGGATTATTCGGTTGGTTTGCTTTATTCAAAAGAATTTAATCCTGTCATTTCATTGGGTTTTGGCCTAAATGTTTTAGGTTCTCACTTAGAAACCT
Organism: Crocinitomicaceae bacterium; assembly: GCA_040379905.1. Lineage (GTDB taxonomy): Bacteria > Bacteroidota > Bacteroidia > Flavobacteriales_D > Crocinitomicaceae > UBA952. Next base: position 6,760 of record JBEIKF010000047.1, on the reverse strand, counting down.
ATTCTGCATATGCTATATCATCAACTTTTTCGACTTTTTATAAGCACCCAAATAACTTGTTTTCTGCTGCTTTAATTGCCAAAGGAATAGGGGTAAGTTTTAAACAATATACTTCGAACCAAAAAACGAGTCTTCCAGTTGAGGTGCAAGCATCCATTTCATATAAATTGAAGCACGCTCCATTCCGTTTTTCTCTTCTAGCTAAGCAATTGAATAAATGGGATATTGTTTATCAAGATCCTACTGAACAGCCTACTTATGATGCGTTGACAGGAGATACAATTCCCGTTCAAACACCGGGATTTATTGAAAAACTTGCTAATCACCTCAATCTACAAGTTGAATTAATCGCCTCTAAATCATTGCACTTTCGAACAGGTTTTGATTTTAATCGTCAACAACAATTGCGGGTTTATAATCGTCCTGGCCTTGCTGGTTTTTCTTTCGGTGTTGGAATTTATATGAAAAAAATACGATTGGATTATGGAGTTATGATTTATTCTAAAGCAGGTCAGAACCACGCGATTGGCATAAGTACGAATTTAAGTGATTGGAAAAAGAAGAAATAAAATTATGAGAGAAAGAGGCTATTATTGGTGTAAAGGGAATAGTTGTTACGGAGCTGATGATGTGAGATGGCGGATTTTATTTTGGGATGGTCATTGGTTCTGGGAGGAGGGAGATGATTTCAGTGAAGACGTCTTTATCGAAATAAACGAAAATCGTTTGCTGCCGCCTGAATAATTATTTTTTCTTTAATGTTATCTCTGTTATTTCTGGATAAATTCCAACTCGACCCGGAAATCCAATATATCCGAAACCACGGTTAACGTATAAAAATTGATTCCCTTCTTTATAGAGTCCAGCCCATTTTTTATATTTCCAAGAAACGGGACTCCACTTTAAACCAAAGCGTTCAATTCCGAATTGCATTCCATGCGTATGACCGGAAAGGGTTAAATCGATATTGGTATGTATAACCTGCTCATCAAAATGACTCGGATCATGTGATAAAAGTAATTTGAAATGCTCTTCTGGAATATTATTGAGTGTTTCCTTCAGTTTTCCACTTTGTCTAAAGGGCGCTTTACCCCAATTTTCAACCCCGAGTAGCCAAAAACCTTCTGTTAGTTTAACTGATTCGTTCAATAGTGGCGTGAACCCAATCGTTCGATGTAATTGAATTAACTTGTTTAAATTATTCTCTTTTTCAGCCTTATTTTCCCACTTCACGTAATCACCGTAATCATGATTACCAAGAATACTGAATTTTCCTTTTTTTGCTTTTATCTCTAGAAAAATATTTTCCCAACCATGAATTTCATCCGCCGTATTGTTGACCAAATCACCTGTGAAAAATACATAATCTGGTTGCAAATCATTTATTTGTAGAATGGCCTTCTTGACTTTTTCGTGGTTATCAAAGAAACTACCTATGTGCACATCACTAATCTGCACCAATTTAATTTCATTAAAATCTTCCGGTAAATGCAGGAACTCCAATTCTATTCGATGAACTTTCCAGTGCCACCTACCGTAGAAAATCCCAATCATAAAACCAAGTAGCATGAACAGTGTTAATGCCCATCCAATCCATTTGAAAACTGCAATGTTTGTAAATTGATAAGTTAAGCCTAGAGGCAAATAAAAGAGGGTTGGAATAGCAAAAACCACTAAAACTCCAAAAATGCTGAATCCTTTTTTAAAATCAGTTTGTTTGACGCGATTTTTAAATTGGTGAAATAAGAGTAAAAATGAACTCAAGAAAACGATTAAATGTATAAAGCCAATCGCCTGAATTCCATATTCTGCTTCGCCTATCAATGAACTAACAAAAATAAGTTCAGATAAAAAAATCAGAATAAACACGAAAATAAATATCACTTTGAATGTTTGTCGTAAAATTAATGCTTTGATCTTGACTTGAAGTTTTTAAAAATCTCAACTCGATTAATTTATTAAAAATCAATTAACTTTATCTTAATATTATTTTTACATAGACGCAAGTAATTCTTTCATTTAACATCTAACAACAGAACTAAATTATTAAAATTCACATTATGAATAAAAAATTCCTTTTATTGTTCATTTTAGGCTCCACAATTTCGAAAGCACAAAATTTCTACGATCGATCAACAGTTCAGAATATTGAGATTTTCTTTGCCTTTACTAATTGGGATAGTCAATTAGATGCTGCAACCGCTACTGACACGTATATTATTGCCGATTCCGTTAGGGTAAATGGTGTTGTATTTGATAGTGTTGGAGTAAAGTACAAGGGAAACAGTTCATATAACGCTAACAACAACAAAAATCCATTGCATCTAGAATTGGATTATGTAAAAGGCAGTCAAGATTATCAGGGATATACCAACATTAAGCTTCAGAATGGATATTCTGACCCATCTATGATTCGGGAGGTTTTATCGTATGCAATATTAGAGCAATACATGGATTGTCCTCAAGCCAATTTCGCTAATGTATATATTAATGGAACTTTGAGAGGTATTTATTCCAATGCCGAGAGTATCAATAAAAAGTTCAATGGAGAACATTATTTTTTGAGCAATGACACCTATTTCAAATGTAATCCCATCGGAGGCGCTGGTCCAGGAGCTACAGCTAGTCCGGATTTGAAATACATTAATATGGATAGTTCATCGTATTTTAATGGATATGAATTGAAATCTACCTTCGGTTGGAATAGATTGGTGGATATGATAAATACATTGAATAACGATTTCGCTAGTATTGAGTCCAAGTTGGATGTCGATCGAGCCCTGTGGATGTTAGCATTTAATAATGTACTTGTCAATCTAGATTCATACAGTGGTGCTTTTCGACAAAATTATTATTTATCATGGGACTTGAACAATCGTTTTGTGCCAACCGTATGGGATTTAAATATGAGTTTTGGAGGATTTCCGGGTGGAACAGGTTCTGGTTCTTTTACGGCTGCTAGTTTGGACCCCATGTCAAATAGCACATCTTCAAATCATCCCCTGATTGTTAAAATGTTATCAAATCCATTGTATAAAAGAATGTATATGGCTCATATTCGTACGATTGTTCAAGAAAATTTTGCTTCTCAGAGTTATTTGACAATGGCAAATTCATTGAGAACAACTATTGACGCTTCTGTGCAAGCTGATCCTTACAAATTTTATACGTATACTCAGTTCCAAAATAGTTTAACTACAAATATCGCTGGCGGCGGTCCTCCAGGATCTACGATTCCCGGTCTTCAAAATTTAATGGATGCAAGGGCAACTTATTTTTCGACAAATGCTAATTATATTTTGATTTCGCCAATGATTAGCGCGCAAGGAGCAAGTAATAATTCACCAGCCTATGGCGAATCCATTTTCTTGACGGCGACATGTTCTAACGAAACGGTTGTTTATTTGGGTTATCGAACAAACCATCAGCTTAAGTTCAACCGAGTACAAATGTTCGATGATGGTGCCCACGGTGATGGTGCTGCCGGTGACCATGTGTATGGATATCAACTTACAATTGATGGAGCCATCTTTGAATATTACATATACGCTGAGAATGCGAATGCAGGAATTTTTAGTCCGCAACGAGCTGAGCACGAATACCATAATCTAACTATTTCGATTCCTTCTTGTAATATTGGGAATGTTCTAATCAATGAACTAGTAGCCTCAAATTCAGTTTCCGCATCTGATTTATATGGTGAAAATGATGATTGGGTAGAATTGATTAATACAACTTCAAGTGCCATTGATCTCTCTGGAATGTATTTATCTGACGATTTGACTAATTATATGAAATGGTCATTTCCAATAGGAACTAGTATTCCAGCAAATGGATATTTAATCGTCTGGTGTGATAATGATCTTTCCCAACCGGGAGTTCATACAAATTTTAAATTGAGTTCTTTAGGAGATAATCTGATTTTTAGCAACGGAGTAACAGTACATGATCAGGTGATATTTGGTATTCAAACAACGGATGTGGCTTATGCTCGTTGTCCAGATGGTGGCGTTGCATTTACCTCTACAATTCCTACACCACTGGCAAATAATAATTGTGAGGCTGGAGTGAATGAAACGCCTTTAGCAGATGTGAGAATTTATCCAGTTCCATTTCATTCCGATTTTATAGTTAGTGGTGAAGAAACGATTATTGGAAATGAAATTTTGATTTTAGACATGTTAGGACGAGAAGTATATCGTGGAAAAATAGATGAGGTTAGTTTCAATATTTCTGGAAATTCATGGAAATCCGGTATTTATTGCATTCGAATTTCTAATTCAAATGATCTTTATTTTGAAGGAAAAATCGTGAAACTGTAAATCATTTAGAAATAATTAGAACGTATTCATTTTCCCATTTTTAATCGAATTTTCGAAATTATATTCTCGTTGATACAAATTTGAGTTTCTCAATTAAAACGTATCTTTGCAATCATTTAAATTTAGTATGGCACAGAAATACGCAACTAGGGAAGAGGATTATTCTAAATGGTATAATGATTTGGTTTATCGCGCTGATTTGGCTGAACATTCTGATGTTCGTGGCTGCATGGTTATCAAACCTTATGGATACGCAATTTGGGAAAAAATGCGCGAAATTCTTGACGTTAAATTCAAAGAAACTGGTCATTCAAATGCTTATTTCCCCCTATTTATTCCGAAATCCTACTTAAGTAAAGAGGCAAGCCATGTTGATGGGTTTGCAAAAGAATGTGCTGTCGTTACCCATTATCGTTTGAAAAACGCAGAGGATGGAAGTGGGGTAGTGGTTGATCCTGAATCCAAATTGGAAGAGGAATTAATCGTGCGCCCAACTTCGGAGACGATTATTTGGAATTCTTACAAGAACTGGATTCAATCTTATCGTGATCTGCCAATACTGATCAACCAATGGGCGAATGTGGTTCGATGGGAAATGAAAACGCGTTTGTTTTTGAGAACAACTGAATTTCTATGGCAGGAAGGTCATACTGCTCACGCTACCAAACAAGAGGCCATCGCAGAAACAGAGCAAATGCTTAATGTGTATGCTGATTTTGCAGAGAATTATATGGCTATGCCTGTTATAAAAGGACGAAAAACCGCAAACGAGCGTTTTGCAGGAGCAGATGATACATTGTGTATCGAAGCTATGATGCAAGATGGAAAGGCACTTCAAGCCGGAACTTCGCATTTTCTTGGGCAAAATTTCGCTAAAGCATTTGAAGTGAAATTTGCAGATAAAGAGGGAAAATTAGAATACGTTTGGGCGACTTCTTGGGGTGTTTCAACGCGTTTGATGGGAGCCTTAATTATGACGCATTCAGACGATGAGGGGTTGGTTTTACCGCCGGCTTTGGCTCCAATTCAAGTGGTTGCTGTTCCAATTTATCGTTCGCAAGAAGAGTTGGATGCGATTACTACAAAAATCAACGAACTAGCTGGTAAATTAAAATCTAAAGGCATTTCATTCAAATATGACAATGATGATAACCGACGTCCAGGTTGGAAATTCGCTGAATATGAAGCCAAAGGAGTTCCTGTTCGAGTAGCCATTGGTCCAAGGGATTTGGAAAATGGTAAAGCTGAGGTGGCACGAAGAGACACAAAAACAAAAGAAGTCGTTGATTTTGAAGGGCTTGATTCATACATTGAGCAGCTTTTGAATGAAATACAATCCAACTTATTAAATAAAGCCAATACGTTTCGTCAAGAAAATACCAAAACGATTGACTCCTACGAAGAATTCAAAAAGGAAATTGAAAAAGGAGGATTCTTTCTAGCTCATTGGGACGGCACTTCTGAAACAGAGGATAAAATCAAGGAAGAAACAAAAGCGACTATTCGTTGCATACCATTTGATATTCCGGTAGAAGAAGGGGTTTGTATGGTGACAGGAAAACCTTCAAAGGGTCGCGTTATTTTTGCAAAAGCTTACTAATTTGTCAGTTTTTCGTTTCAAGTATTTTGACGTAAAGCAAGAAAAAAATCCTTTAAAAGTTGGAACTGACAGCATGTTACTTGGTGCTTTTATTGAAGCTTCAGGTCATAAACGTGCATTGGACTTAGGGTCTGGAACAGGTGTTTTATCATTAATGATTGCTCAGAAAAATCCAATTATTACAATTGATGCAATTGAAATTCATGAAGATGGTTCACAAGAATGCCGAGAAAACTTTGCCTCTAGTCCGTGGTCTGAACGTTTGACCGTTTTTCTAGGTGATTATTTTAATTTCCCATTTCAAGGTGAATACGATTTGATTTTTTCAAATCCCCCTTATTTCTTGAATGATCTTCAAAGCGATCGTGATGAAATGAGTCGGGCTAAACATTCTGATAATGTAACAGTTAAACGCTTATTTAAACTAGTTAACTCAATTCTTTCAAATGATGGTAATTTTTGGATTATCATTCCTCATCCGAGTTACAATTTTTTCAAAGAAATCGCGGTTCAAAATGAACTCCATCCTTGTGAATTAATTCATATACATGCAAAATCATCAAAGTTGAATAAACGTATGGTTAGTTGTTTCAAAAGAAATCGGAGTGAAATTGTAAATGAAAGAGATTTGATTATTCGATCTGAAAACAATGATTATTCTTCAGAATATCAAAAAATCACCAAAGAGTTTCACCGTAATTTGATCAAATAATTATGCTATAGTTGTCATATGTGTATATTTACTATTAAAATATACGCGTATTAGTACTTAAATATTATAAGTACAATTACTCAAAATTTAAAGAGTCGAATTTAAATGATTAACTTAACTCATTAT
>JBEIKF010000046.1:0-8585 GCA_040379905.1 Crocinitomicaceae bacterium | reverse complement strand
GCTAAACGCACATTGATTGCTTTCAGTGTTTGATCGGCAAAAATATCAAACAAATTTCCTGCCTCAAAGCCATCGGTACCATTAGATGTATTGCCACTCACCGTGTTGTTATCACGCGCGTAGATGTAATTTGTTACACTAAAATTCAAATTTGGCAACACATTATTGGCAGGAACATCGTCAGTTGAGTCTGAAGTAATTGTTCTTACTACAGTATAACTTGCTGTGCTTGCAGGCGGAGTAAAGGCCGTTGAAGTAACCATATCAAGTGAGTCCAAAGATGGAATATTAGCTGGAGCAGAAGATCCAGTAAATACCCCAGAATTTACGTTAACATTTAATTTAGCGTTATACTGTGTGTTTTGTCCGCCGTTGAAAACGGATGCAGAAAATTCGATTGGCGCCACTTGAGTGGTTGGAATTTGGTAATAGTTTAATCCGGCAGTACCCCATGTTGAAGCGGTAACAGAAATATCATTCGTTGGATTTGTAACAATTTTTACATCATCAATATACCATCCGTAAGTAACCCAAACGTTCGGGTTTGTTGCTGCCGCAGGAAATCCAGTCGTCCAAGAGAATCTAATCCAAATTGGAGATGGAGTAGTAGGTAAGTAAGGTGCTAAATTTATAGATTTGTTGTTAGGATTTGAATATGCTGATCCTCCTGCAGAAGATAAAACTGGCATGTCACCATTAGTACCTACTGTTATAAAGTTTATACCATCTGTTGAAATTTGAAACTCTTGTAAGTCGTTAAATCTCGCTCCATATTGTTGGAATTGTAAAGAAATGTTGTTTGTTCCTCCCAACGCAACGACATCAATTGAATCAGCAGTAGTTAATGTGTATACAACATCAAGTACTTGGGTTCCCGGAGAAGCTGTTGGATCTCCATTAACGAGTTCTGCATATTTTCCTCCTGAGGTAGAATTAATGCCGCTAGCAGCCCACCAACCATCACTTGAATTGTTAATGTTCCATCCATAATCAATTCCAGTTTGACCATCATTGTTAATTACCCATGTAGAGTCAAATGTAAAATCATTCGACCACAAAGTAATTCCCAATGATTTTTCTTGAGGATTTTGATTAATTCCTTGAACCGGTTGTTTTATCAAATCTTGAAACGAATATTGTTTCGGCGCTTGAGCTAAAGCATTCAAGGCCATTAATGAAAATAGAGAATATACAATTTTTTTCATAAAATTTAGTTTGATGTCAAATTTACAATAAAGTATTAAAAAAACCTAAATATCCATTAAAAAAGGCAACTGTGTTCTTATGTCTTGCAAGACTATTTTGTTAAGGGAACATTTTTTGAATTCATTCTGATTGATTGTACAATTTACTATTGATTCTCCCAACGGACTAATAGCTCGACTGCCACCGCTGTAAATCAAACCATTTCCATCGGTTCCTACACGATTTACACCAACAACAAAACTTTGGTTTTCAATCGCACGAGCCTTCAATAATGCTTCCCAATGTGCAATTCTTTTTTCTGGCCAATTAGCGACGAATAAAATTAAGTCATATGCCGCAGACACATTTTCAATTCGATTTCTAACTAATTCTGGAAATCGTAAATCGTAGCATATTTGCAAGTTTATTTTCCATCCTTTCCAATCGACAATAACTTCTTCAGTTCCTGCGTTGTAAAATTTATTTTCACCACCAAGACTAAACGATTTTCGCTTGTCGTATTTCACTGCTTTACTATTTGGGTATACAAAAACGCCTCGATTGTAATAGTTTCCATTTTCCTTAATGATCAAAGAAGTATAGATGGCGGAGTCTATTTTTTTAGCCCATTCTTGAAGAAAAGTTAAGCCTTCCGAGTCATCCCAATCTTCAGCTAATTCGTTCACATTCATACTGAAACCGGTGTGAAACATTTCTGGCAGAACGACTAAATCTGAATTTTTCATTTGCTGAAAACAAGATTCATAGATCGAAAAATTAGCATTTTTATCCTCCCAGACCTGATCTATTTGGACCAGAGTGACCTTTAAATCTTGCATAATTTCTTAGTTGCTTGTTCAATGGTTAAATCATCCTTTGCAAAGCAAAATCGGAGCATTTTTCGATCTTTTCCATTGGCATTAAAAACGGAAAGAGGAATGGTTGCTACGCCATGTTCAAGGACCAATCTTTTGGCAAACTCAATGTCATTTTCATCCGAAATTTCAGAATAACAAGCTACTTGAAAATAGGTGCCTTCGCATGGAAGTAATTCAAAACGACTATTTCTCATTTTATCGCGAAAATCATCTCTTTTATGCTTATAGAATTTTCCTAATGTGGATACATCTATGTGATTCATATATTCAGCCAAAGATGATTGGGCGAGACTATTCACACAAAAGACCAAAAATTGATGAACTTTTTTTATTTCTAGCATAATCCTTTTAGGAGCGACAACATAACCTATTTTCCAGCCAGTAATGTGAAATGTTTTGCCAAAAGAAGAAACGATGATGGAACGTTCTCTTAAAATCTCTGAGGAATTGGCAGAAATATGGTTGTCTTCAAAATGAATGAATTCATAAACCTCATCCGATAAAACCAATAAATTTGGGAAATCAGAAACCAATTTTTCCAATTCTTCAATGTCTTCTTTTTTCCAAACAGTTCCACTCGGATTATGCGGGTTATTGGTAATAATCAATTTCGTTTTGCTAGAAACAGCACTTCGAATTTGATCCCAATCGGGTAAATAACGTTCATTCAACGGAATTCGAATGGGTTCTGCACCCGCTAAAATAACTGGAGATTCGTAACAATCATAGCTCGGATCAAGAATGATAACATCTTCACCCGTATGAACTAAAGCTTGAATAGTAGTAAAAATCGCCTGCGTTGCTCCGGCAGTTACCAAAAGTTCGGATTGTGGATCTGTTTTTCGTTGATATTGATCTGAAATTATCTTACTGATTTGTTCCAACAGGAATGGTGAACCAGCCATCGGCGCATATTGATGAACATTTTCTGATGCCTTTCTTTTGACGATTTCCTCCAACATAGGATCAATTGGAAAATTCGGAAAACCTTGCGAAAGATTAATCGCGTTATGTTCTGATGCCAACTTAGACATTACAGTAAAAATCGTAGTTCCTACATGAGGTAATTTTGAATTCATTGAGTAAAGATAAAAAAAGAGGCACTCTTTTGGAATGCCTCTCGGTTAAATATTGTTTTAATCCATTAGTTTTTAATCCATGGTTTTACAATTCGAGAATTACCATTTTCAAGAACAAGCCAGTAAGCTCCTTTTTCTATGTTGTTTAAAGAGAAATTAAAACTGTGCAATTCAGGAGCCAAATTAAATTTAGACAAAACTCTTCCGCTTGCATCCATTACAAATATGGTTTCTACTTTACCATTCCAATCGATATTCAGCAATTCATTCGCTGGATTTGGATAAATCGTAACTGAAGCTTGATTCAATTCATCAATTCCAACATAAACACAGTTATTTACAATCAATAAAGCATTCGATGAATCACTTGGACAAACACCATTAGTCATTATATAATCGTAATTGAATTGACCAGGGAAATTACCTGTAACGATGAAAGAGCTAGTTAACATTTGATTATTTGGATCATACCATGTCCCTCCTGTTTGAAAGTTACCGGTCAACGCATCAAACAAATCAAAAGGTTGTCCTTTACAAAGAATGACTGCACTGTCTATCCCTGCATTAGAAGGTTCATACATAAGAATGGTAGCTATAGCCGCGGTCGATTGACAAGCATCATTTACAAGATAATTAACGCCATAAACACCTGTTGTTAAACTATCCAAATAGAGCGTGGAGCCACTCAAAGCACTTGGATTACTTATTAAACTCCAATTGCCTTGCGATTGACCAATATTTAAGACAGTTGTAAGATCTAAGGTGTCTGCTGTTTGACAAATTTCGAGACTGTCGTCTGTAATATTTGCTTGAACACATTCTGTAATGCAAATTTGATCTAAAAATAAAAGCCATCCGTCAAGACCACCTTGTGGAATGTTAAACGCAATATAAACATTTCCTGTGTAAGTACTCAAGTTAATTGAAGTGTCTTGATAGGTCGTGTTAGCAATGGAATCCAAGGACAATAGTGTTGTTGTAAAATCAGCTGGATTCATTCCTGTGGTTGAGATTTTAACTTTTAAGTCATTTGGTTCGAACTCACTATTTACTCTATAATTAAACTTTAAAATTTCAGTTCCAATTAAAGTTAATTTTGGAGTAATAAGCCAATCATTATTATTTCCATTATTAAAATCAGTGTTTATTGATGCACAGTTATCACCGGTTAATTGATTAAAAGCTGTATTTGTATTCCAAGAAGAACCATCATTATTCGCATTTAAAATAGTCCAACATTGTTCGGTTTGAGAATCAGAATCGAAGTTCTCACACCAACCAAGGGCAGTTATGGACGAACAAAGGGTTGTAAAGTTATTGGCTGCCGACCAAAGACTTGAATCATTTCCGCAGTTCGCTCGGTAATAAAACGTATAATCTGTATTGACAGCCAATCCAGTAAACATAAACGACGCTGTATCTCCTACAATTGTCACTGTTTGATTATTTAAAAAGGTACCTGTACCCGGAACAAAACCCGTAGGACCATATTCAAAATCGTAAATATTTGCAGATGAACATGTTAACAACCAAGAAACATTTGCCGTGTTTTGAGTTGTTGTTGTTGAAACGACCAATCCTGCAGATGGACAAGTTGGAGGTGATGCAATTGTGATGTCGTAGTCTTCTGTTTCTCCGTAATTATACTGCAAACATGGATCAATTTGATCGCCATCAACAAAATAAACTCCTCGTATTCTCATTCGGTGAAGTCCAGAAGGAGGCGAACACGATAAACTTATAACAAAAGTGGAAGAATCATTTACTTGACCTTGCGTCCATCCTTGACCAATTGTCCCGTTCGTATATCCAATTCGCTCTGAAATGGCAAAAATACCGTCATCGTTATAATCAATCCAAGCGGCATAACCTTGACTTCCATACTCTCCTGTGGCAACAAAAAGGCTATATGAAGCCGATGGTAACAGTGTTGCTGTGTAATTTGGCTGACCAGTAAAATAATTATATGATGGCACTCCTGCTACAAAACCTGTATTATTTGACAACGTAGTTCCGCTAATTTCAACCTCTGAAATTAAGTCTCCTGAGTTTGTTCCAATCGAATAAACCGGTGTACAATAACACTCATTAAATGGAGCAATAGTCAAAGAAATTGGCGTTGAATTAGTTGAACTTCCCGAGCAATCCTCAGAGCAATAAAAATAAGTTGCAGAAGATATAGATGTTGAATAAGTTGCAGCATTTGCGCCTGCAATTGGAGTATAAGTCACCCCGTCAATTGAAGAATGCCATTGATAAGTAATTCCAGACCCAAGCATAGGACTTTGTAAACTTAAGTTAAAGCTGATATTTGAACAAACTGAATTTCCAGCAGAACAGATGGTATTACCTGGAGCTGGTGCTCCTGAGCAAGGGAAAGCAGGACTAACATACGTAACAGTCGTAATTTGACAAGTTGTAGCTGTTCCGCAATTGGCATCGGTGTTCCAATGTGCATAATACGTTCCAGCTACTGTTGATGTCCAAGTTAATGGACTAACACCTGATGTAACTACAGGCCCATTTGGGGATCCTTCTCTAATCGTAATGTATCCTCCATTCAAGATTTCACATTGGTAAATAGTTGCCGCTAATACGGCATCAATTGCAGAATATTCTTCTTGGTATGAACACGTCGAAATGGTGTCAGTTCCTGATGTAGGTGCCGTAATAGTTCCATAAGGTGTTAAATTAGCACATTGGGACTTTGCACTAAAACATGTAATCAAGCATAAAGTAAAAATAAAGAAGTGTTTCATTTTGAATTAGTTTATGAGTGCAAAGCTAGTATTATTGAATAAAAAAGAGGGCTTTAGGCCCTCTTTCTATTTAATTTTTAACTATTCTGGTTATGTATTCACCTGAATCAATTTTTATTCGAACCAAATACATTCCATTCATGGTTTGAGATAAGTCAATCGAGTTTTCCCCTTGATTTAAATTTGAAATGTTTCGAACTATTTTACCATTTATATCTTCAATTTGAATGAATCCATTCTCGATATGTTTTGTAACATGAATTGTTATAAGACCGTTTGTCGGATTTGGATATACATTGACAAAATTCTCCAATTCAGTTAACCCAACATTATAGTCGCAGCCTGAATTAACGTTTACAGATACAATAGCCGTATCGTTCGGACAAACACCATTTGAAACAACATATAAATAATCGAATTGACCACCTGTATTTCCAGCAGTATCTATACTTGATGACAAAGTAACACTTGATGGATTAATCCAAGACCCTCCAAAATCGACGTTTCCAACAAGTCCACTTAATAGATTAAATGGTTCATTCAAGCATACAGAAATTAATCCATCATCTCCTGCTCGAGATGGGCTATATATTTGCACTTGCACACCCTCATTATCTGAAGCACAACCATCCGATACGGTATAGTTAAATGGATAGATTGAACTTGCTAATCCTAGAGTATTAAACAAATTGTCTAGTAAACCCAACGTTGGTATCTGTTGTGTCCACGTACCTCCTTGCTGGTAGTTCGAAATTCCATTGAACAAATTTGCCGTGTCTCCATAACACACATTTAAAATTCCGTTGTTTATCCCTGCATTCAAAACTAATTCAGAAATAGCTATGGAATAAATTCCAGGCGCTGCAAATCCATCATATAACAAGTAATACTCTTGTCCAGGAACTAAATTACAAATTGTAAAATTAGGCGCAACACTCGTGCTGTCTAAAGCATCATCATTCGCCGCTTCCAAGTCATTGGCGATAATTGAGGAACAACTATTTGGGCTGTAAACCGCAATTTGACCATTGAAATTTATGGCAGTACCATTAATTCGAATATCTCCAGAAGGTGGTGCGATGAATTTGAACCAAGTCGTATTGTTCATGAAGTTATTTACCCATCCAGTTGTAGTATAAGCTCCCGTGGCTGGTGGCGCAACATCTACATCAATTGTTTCAACAGTTGCTCCCGTATTGTTAAATGCATAAGCAACACCATCAACAGGTATTGTCTCCGCATAACAAATGGAATCATTTGTTAACGGCATTGTTACATTGAAAGGACCAACAAACTGCGATGTATCTGAAGCACAAACTGCTTGAACATAGACACTATAGACTCCTCCAGAAAGTAAACTAGGATCGATAATTGTGTCTGATAAATTGTTATCAACTGAAACTATTGTTCCTCCGGAATATAAATCAAATCCCAATGGCCCGTATTGTAAATTAAAACTAGTAGAAGGATAAATGGCTGAACTAGCTTGCCAAACCCAGGAAGTGAAAATGCTATCAATATCTGAAGAATTATTCATGCTAGTTGGATTTGAACAATAAGGAGGAGTAAACACATTTCCTAGTAATCCGTTACTAACTAATCCAGATCCGCATTCAGAATAGATGTATACATCATATCCCGTCAATTGCGTTAATCCATTGATTAAAATTGTTGGTGAATTAACTACTTGGGTTGTTCCTGAAGTTGCAGGGTCAAAACCATCAGGGCCATAAATTACGGTCCAAGAATTTTCGTTTGCAAGACTTGGAGTCCATGTTAATGTTGCCTCGGTAGGGAGTAAATTAAATATGGTAAAGTTTGTTGGCTTTGGACAATTTGTATAATTGAAATGAACACACGAATTATTTGAAAGGTAATTGGCATTATTTAGAGAAACATCTATATTTTGCGGACCTCTCACTCCAATTTCAGCATCAGCGCCATTATCCCAAGCAACATTTGACATTGCGACATCTTGATACACATAGTATATCTCCATTGTTGCCTCCTCTATGATTAGCTGAATTGTTGCGCCATCTACTCCTGCCGCCCCAAAGTGAGGCAAGTTATTCCAAGAAACAATGAATTTTCGGTTAGGCGCTGTTCCTACTACGCCATGAAATACCCCTCCTCCAGGAAACGCTGTATTCAAATCTTGTACATAAGGGTACAATCCGTTACCACCAACCATTGTATAACCAACTTGAGCAGCACCAGTTCCGAATACAATACCACCATTATTTCCAACAGTGATTAAAGTATATAAATTTCCTTGATACAATATAGGAAAAGGTAAAGTAACAGAAGCCTCTGTGTCATCGGTTAAATTAAGATTTGTTCCTGTTGACGAAATATTAATAAAACCAGAACTTGGACATTGATTATCCCATTCTAAAAATTGTCCCAAATTGTAGGTGTTCCATGAAATGGCAGGTGTCCAAAAAGACGTATCGCCAGGGCCACAAATTGCGCGCACATAGGCTTGATAAAATGAATAGGAATTTAACCCATTAATCGTGTATGGATTATTTTTGGTTGTTACTATTGTACCGGATCCTAATGCAAAACCTTGAGGACCATATTGTAATTGCCAAGTTGTTTCGCTTCCACCTGCTACCCAATCGATTTGAGCGCTGGATAAGTTCGATTGTATAACACCAAAGTTTGTAGGTTGCGGACAAGTT
>JBEIKF010000045.1:0-8647 GCA_040379905.1 Crocinitomicaceae bacterium | reverse complement strand
CGCCACCGCATCCCACAATATTGATTTTGGTAACAGTTGAATTAGTATCGTTTTTAAAAGTAATTCGCATCGTATTGAGAAGAATAATAGCAATCCAACAGTAAAAAAGCATTACGGGAATATTAAGAATCATGAAAGCACATGTCGAGAATAATTTTTTTCTATTTTCCTTATCCTTGTTCGCTTTTAAAAGAATGAAAATTAATACGCCAATATTGATAAAACCTGATAGTAAAATAAAAACGTAACCCACGAAAAGTAATCCAAATGCGGAACTTTGTAAATAAAGACCAAAAATACCAGAACCAATTAAAAATGAAACTAATGCGGTAATGCGTCCGAGTTTAATCAGTCGATATGAGGACATATTGCGAAAATAAATATAGCCTGATAGGCAAAATTAAACATGCAAGGCACGATTCTCCGTCGCGGCCAAAGCAGCTTCTTTTACACCTTCAGAATACGTTGGGTGCGGGTGACAAATACGTGCCATATCTTCTGCAGAAGCACGATATTCCATAGCGGTCACAGCCTCCATAATCAAATCAGCGACGCGTGGACCAATCATGTGAACACCCAATACCTCATCGGTTGTTTTATCAGCTAGGATTTTGATGAAACCTGCCGTATCCATGCTAGCTCGAGCACGACCTAAGGCTTTAATCGGGAAATTTCCAACTTTGTATTCGATTCCTGCAACTTTCAATTCTTCCTCTGTTTTACCAACAGCGGCAACTTCAGGCCAAGTATAAACTACACCTGGAATCAAATTGTAATTCAAATGCGGTTTTTGTCCTGCGATTAATTCAGCCACGTAAACACCCTCCTCTTCTGCTTTGTGTGCCAACATCGCTCCACGAACGACATCTCCAATCGCGTAAATGTGAGGGGCAGCCGTTTGCAAATGATCATTTACCTCTACTTGTCCGCGCTGATTGGCAGATAATCCTGCGTTTTCAAGTGCAAGACCATCCGTAAATGCTTTTCGTCCAACGGCAACCAAACAATAATCAGCTTCGAAAGTAACTTCTTCGTTTTTCTTATTCAGAGCCGTCAAAATGACTGATTTTCCTTTGTTTTCAACCTTTTGAACTCGGTGCTCCATTTGGAATTTGAATCCTTCCTTTTTCAAGATTTTCATCATTTCCTTACCAATAGAACCATCCATCGTTGGAAGTAAGGTTGGAGCGAATTCAATTACTTCGATTTCAGTTCCTAGTCGTCCATAAACCGAACCTAGTTCCAAACCTATAACACCAGCACCGATAACGATCATTTTCTTCGGTATTTCTTGCATATTCAATGCTTCAGTTGAAGTTATGATTCGCTTTTTATCAGGCTCCATTCCTGGGAAATAGTTTGGTTTTGAACCTGTCGCAATAATGATATTTTTACCCGTTATTTGAGATTCTTTTCCTTCTGAAGAAGTAATCTTAATTGTATTTTTATCTAAGAACGAACCAACACCCGTGTGAACATCAATTTTATTCTTATCCATTAAAAACTTAACTCCTGCACACGTTTGACTTACCACATCATTCTTGCGCTGAATCATTTGTTTAATATTCGCTTTCAGTCCTTTAACTTCAATACCATGCTCAGAAAAATTATGAGTCGCATTGTGAAAATGCTCTGATGAATCCAAAAGGGCTTTCGATGGAATACAACCAACATTCAAGCAAGTACCACCAAGTGTATTATATTTTTCAATTAGTGCCGTTTTCAATCCTAACTGTGCGCAACGAATAGCAGAAACATATCCTCCAGGACCAGAACCAATAATAACAACGTCGTATGAACTCATTTTAATTTTTTTTCACAAAGTTAAAACATCTAATCAGACTTTTTCTCGTCTAATCAGAAATATTCAAATTCAAACACTTTTTAGAAAATTCCGTTTAACAATCATATGAAAAATACGAATGTCGCCATAGTCGGAATGGGTTGGTTGGGAAAACCGCTGGCTTTGTCATTGATGAAAAATGGATGCAACGTATACACAGGAACAAGAAATATCCACAAGGCAAAGGAATTCAAGGATTTAGGTTTAGTAGGCTTTCAAATTTCATATGATACTGATTCAGTTGAAATTAATTTGGCTAAAGAAGATCTTGAGCAAATTAAATATCTAATTATTTGCATTCCCCCATCAGGTTTTTCAAATTACGCTCAATCCCTAGGCTCAATCGTAACATGTTTTAATGCCAAGACGAAAATCATTTTTACAAGTTCTACAGGTGTTTATGAAGAAATCAATGGAGAGGTAACAGAAGATTCCAACAAAACAACAGATCACCCCGTATTTCTTGCTGAACAAAAATTGAGAGAATTAGCAGAAGACCGATTAACTATCATTCGTTTAGCGGGATTAATTGGCGACAATCGACATCCAGTTAAGTACTTTATTCAGAAAGATCTGATTCCCAATTGCAATGCCCGAGTAAATTTGGTTTGTCAGAAGGATGTGATTCGCGCCATTGAATTGATTCTTGAAAAACAGTTATTTAGTAAAACTTACAACATCGTTAATCCAAGTCATCCTTCGAAAAAAGACTATTATATAAACGCTTCAAAAGCACTTTCCAATGGGAATCCAAAAGCTGAATTTGGGGCTGGAGGCAAACTAGTTCTTGGAACAAAGTTTGAGGAAGAAACCAGTTTTAAATACAATTTCCCAATAGACGATTGGAATGAATTGCGAAAAACGAATGAATACCGCTAAATTTGTAATCAATAAATGAAAAGAATAGTACTTCTGATATTGCTAATAAGTTCGTTTAAGGTAAGCGCATCGCATATCATTGGTGGGGACATTTATTATGATTATCTCGGGAACAATCAATACAGGTTTTATATTACCCTTTACAGGGACTGCAATTCAACCGGTGCTCAATTTGATGACCCCATGAAACTTACAATTTACAAAGCAGACGGCAGTATGTTTTTAAATTTGGATGTTCCTTTTCCTGGAAGTGAATTTGTTCCAATTCCATTCGACAATCCATGTGCCACGCCGCCAAATAACCTTTGTGTTGAGAAAGCGGTGTATACGATTGTAGTGAACCTACCTCCTACTCCCGGAGGGTATGATGTTTCCTACCAACGATGTTGCCGGGGTCCGAATATTACTAATTTAATTTCTCCTGATGATACGGGACTAACACTTACAACTCACGTTCCAGGTTCAGAAACAGGCTTCACGAACAACAGTAGTCCTCGGTTCACCTATTACCCTCCCATGTTGCTTTGCGCCAATGAACAAAAAACAATTAATCATTCGGCTACAGATCCCGATGGAGACCAATTAGTTTATTCATTAGTTACCCCTTATTCAGGAGCAAACTCTGCAAACCCGATGCCAACTCAGGCTCCTGCCCCACCCTATTTCCCTGTTCAATGGGCTGGCGCATTTGGGGCTACCAATCCACTAGGACCTGGTTCAAATATTACGATTAATTCTACCACGGGTATCATTACGGTGAATCCAAGTATGATTGGTTTATTCGTTGTTGGTGTGCGTGTTCAAGAATATCGCAATGGTATTTTAGTAGGTCAAACGGTTCGTGATTTTCTATTTCGGGTATTCAATTGCAACATAACATTGCAGGCGATTCTTCCAATTCAAGAGGATCTTTCAACTTTCGTCTCCTACTGTCAAGGTTTAACCGTTCAGTTTGAAAATAATTCTTACGGAGGTTCGAATTATGCCTGGGATTTCGGAGTGTCTGGTACGAATAATGATTTAAGTTCGAGTTTCGCTCCATCTTTTACCTATCCGACTTCAGGAACATACACTGCAAGATTGATTGTTAATCCAGGGCAACCGTGCACAGATACTGCGTATATCGAGTTAATCGTAAACAATCCATTTTCATTGTCTTGGACGAGTCAAGACTCTTTATGTATAACGGGAAATTCATTTGATTTTATCGGTCAAACGAGTAATCCGAATGCCAACTTCTCATGGGATTTTGATCCCGACGCATCAGTTCAGTCCTCTACAAATCTTATTGTCAATGATGTAAGTTTCTCGACACCCGGTTTTCAAACAATAACAATTAATGGGGATGATGGGGATTGTATCACAAGCTACACCGACTCCGTTTACATATTTGAAATGCCGACAAGTAGCTTCAATGCTCCTCCACTCGTGCAATGTATCGGTTTGACCATTCCTTTTGAAAACAACTCAACAAACGCGTTCAATTATTCATGGGATTTCGGAATTCCAGGAACGAATACGGATCAAAGTAATGCAATCGAACCAACATTTTCTTTTCAAAATCCGGGAACATATTCGATTCAATTAATCGCGAGCTCAAATGGAACTTGTGTTGACACGTCGGAAGTTACCATTACCGTGAACGAGCCACTTATTATGTCATTTACACATACTGATTCACTTTGTATAACCGATGGATTATTCGATTTTGATGCAACTGTTTCAGGGCCTCAAAACACTACTTTCAATTGGAATTTCAGTGCTCAAGGTTCCCCAGGCCAATCCTCAATAATTGATGTCCAAGATGTTGCATTTCTCACTCCGGGAAATCATCCGGTTTATTTGACCGGTTCATACGACGTTTGTTCCGATACTGTTTTTTCAACTGTTTTTGTTTATGCCGAACCAACAATTGATTTTTTATATTTAAACACACTTCAATGCGCTCCTTCTACTGCAAACTTTATTAATTTGAGCACTTCTGACACCCCTCCAATTTATAGTTGGAATTTTGGTGATGGAGGAACTTCCAATTTAGCTAATCCCGGTCACGTTTACAATGATGTTGGTAGCTACAGTGTTGGTTTAACAATGATTACAACAAGTGGTTGCATCGATACGCTTTACATGCTTCAACAAGATTTGGTTCAAGTTTATCCTTCTCCACAGGCTGGATTTTCAGTGAATCCAAACCGAGTGGATATTTGTAATTCGAAAGTTGAATTCATTGACCAATCGATTGATGCTACCTCTTATTTTTATTTTTTCGATAACCGCCAATTTACTTCAACACAAGCCAATTTCTTTCACGATTACACGCAATCAGGCGGAGATTACCCAATACAAATTGTTTCGAATCAATATGGTTGTAAAGATACTGCAATGCAAACCGTAGTAGTTGAACCATTTGCATTATATATTCCCAATACGTTCATTCCCGATGGAGATGAACTTAATGACTTATTTATTCCCGTTACAGCATTCGAAGTAGATGGTTGGGTTTTTCAAATTTTCAATAAATGGGGAGAATTAATATTCGAAACAGAACAATGTAATGAAGGATGGGATGGAACATATGAATCTAAACCTTGTCAAAACGGAACATACATTTATGTTTTAAAATATAGACCTTGCGATAATCCATATGCCACCCAGCAAATCTCCGGTTTCGTTAATCTAATTCGATAACTTTTATTTGACTAATTTCATTTCAGTTATTTAAATTTGTAAAGTGATTCGCGTATTAATATGTTGGTTTTTAATAGTTCTCATTTTCTTCGGAAATATTGGTGTATCAATATACACGCATGTTTGCGAGGAGGAGGGCTCATTCACATCTTTTTTCATTCCTGATAATTCACATTGTGAAAAGAAATTAAGCGAATTACCCGCTTGTTGTCAGAAAAAACAGAAAAAAGACTGTTGCCACAACGAAACAAAGATTTTTAAAGTAAAATCCGATTATTCAACTTCGTGTTTAAAGTTAACTTTTGATTCTCCATTATTAGCTGTCGAAAAACATTTTTTTGAAATCAATTTCAACCCAACTTTTAATAACGAGAAAACCTTAGCATTTTCAGGAACAGATCCTCCACCTTTACTTTACGGGAGGAAAATATTCATTAGAAACCAAGTCTTTCGAATTTAGAAATTAGGAACGAAACATTTTTCCTAACTCTAAATTTATTTAAATGAAAATTAAATTTTTTATCGCATTGCTATACCTCAGCTTCAGTATGGCAACAAATGCACAATTAAAAGGACTCGTTCAAGGGTTCGATGCAACAGGAACCAAAAAACCCATTTCGTTGGCAAAAGTTAAACTCCTTCAATCAAAATCAGGAGTATTAACCAAGGAAGATGGAACTTTTGAACTCGTTCTTCCTAAAACACTTCCAGATACATTGATTATTTCGGCCGTTGGATATATTTCAGATTCCATTCCGGTGAATAAAAATGATCGTTTTATCGCTTTGGACATTACCTTATTCTCTGAGAAAATTCTTCCAGAAGTAATCATTGAATATCGAAAAAAATCACACGGAATTTCGAAAATGAAAACACTTCATGTCGAGGAACTCACAAGCGCCGAACTTCGAAAAGCAGCATGTTGTAACTTGTCAGAATCCTTTGAGACAAACGCTTCAGTGGACGTTAACATTACGGACGCTGTTTCGGGAGCAAAGAAGATCAGGATGATGGGACTAGATGGTGTTTATACGCAGATTCAAATGGAAAACATTCCCTATTTGCGCGGACTTGAAAGTTCGTTCGGACTTCATTCGCTTCCGGGAACTTGGATTGAATCGATACAAATCACAAAAGGAACTGGAACGGTTGTCAACGGCTTTGAGTCGATGGCAGGCTTAGTTAACCTCGAGTTGAAGAAACCTACTGAAATGGAGCGACTTTTCGTAAATGGCTATCAAAATATCTTTGGTCGCTCGGAGCTAAATCTAAATGCTGGTCAAGTCCTAAATAAAAAATGGAGCACGGGAACTTTTGCTCACGCATCTTCAGTTTATGGCAACATCGACCACAATATGGATCATTTTCGGGATTTACCGATGGGAGATAATTTGGCACTTGTCAATCGTTGGGCATACCAAGGTAAAAAAATGGAATCGCAATTTGGATTTAATATCTATCAAGATCGCAAAGTCGGTGGACAAACTACTTTCAAAAGAGAAAATGCTAATCTATGGCCAAATAATTCATACGGACTTTTAATCAATTCAAGGCACGTAGATGTATTTGCAAAAACCGGATTTTTTGGAAAAAGACCTTATCAGTCTTTGGGAATCGTTTACAACTTGAAATATCAGGAGCTCGATGGACTTTTTGGAATTCGAAATTTTGCAGGTTCGGAGAAACGTGGATATGTAAATGCGATTTACGATGACTACATTGGAACAACAGATCACCGTTTTAAAGTTGGCGCAAGCTTCGTAGCTTTGGATATTTCGCAAAACGTCGACACGTTGAAAGAAGGACGAAAAGAATTTATTCCTGGAGCATTTTTCGAATATACGTATACAGGAAGCAGGCTAACGGCTGTTGCGGGAGCAAGATACGATCAACATAACCTATTTGGCGGACAGTTTTCACCGCGAGCGCATTTAAAATATGCCTTAAATGAGTTAACCGATTTGAGAATTACAGGTGGAAAAGGATGGCGCGTAACTAATTATATGATTGATAACATTTCTCTGCTCGCAAGTTCAAAAACGTGGATTGCTCCATCAGCCATCAAACCCGAAATATCTTGGAACGTCGGCGGATCATTGGTTCACGAAATGCGCTTGTTTCAAAATAAAGCAGGAATATCCGTAGATTTCTATCATACTTTTTTCGAAAATCAGTTGGTTGTAGATCGCGATACGAATTTCAATAGCATTATTTTCAAAAATTTAGCAAATGCTTCATTCTCGAATGCGTTTCAAACAGAATTTAATTTCAGTCCGATAAAGAATTTCGAAATTCGATTGGCCTATAAATTTTTAAGCGTGAAAGCTGTCTATGATGGCAGAATGCAACAGCAAGTAATGATTCCAAAACACCGAGGTTTTATCAATTTGGCTTATCGAACGAGGAACAAACGCTGGGAATTTGACTTGACTTGTTCAGTTTATGGTCAATCTAGACTTCCTTCCGATTCCCTATTCGATCAGAATCAACAAGAACAATTGAGTCCGATTTATCCAATGCTAAATGGCCAAATAACCTACATTTACAAGAAGTTGGAAATTTATTTGGGTGGTGAAAACATAACTAATTTTAAACAACAAAATCCGATAATTGATAGTCAAAATCCGTTTGGTCAGAATTTTGATGCAACCAACGTTTGGGGACCGATTATGGGAATCAACATTTATGGAGGATTTAGATTCTCCATTCCAAGAACTAAAAAGAAAAACTAATTATTTTTAAATTTGAATAGTATGAAAGCAACAACTTTATTTTTATTTATCTTCATAACAGGATTGACATTTGGTCAAAAGAAAATCGAAGAAGCCGTGATTCAAACTTCAGCTCAATGTGGCGATTGCAAAGAACGAATTGAAGGCAAACTAAATTATACGAAAGGCGTCGTATTTGCAGAACTTGATTTAGAGTCTAAAAAAGTAACCGTTCGCTACAAAACCAAAACTATTTCGCTGCAAGAAATCAAGCAAGCCATTGCCAGTATTGGCTATAGCGCAGATGACGTAAAAGCCAAAGAAGAAGATGTTTTGAAACTCCCAAAATGCTGTCAACCAGGTGGACATTAAGAATTTGTAAAGGGAATTTGAAATTAGTTTTTAGATTCCCTACTTTCTTCTTTTTCAAATCACTATCTTCGCGTCAAATTTCCGGAGAACATGAGTGATGCCATTAAACACGAATGTGGGATTGCCCTATTGAGGCTAAAAAAACCCATGCAAT
>JBEIKF010000044.1:0-8784 GCA_040379905.1 Crocinitomicaceae bacterium | reverse complement strand
GGTGCAGATGCCGGAGATGATGAGGACGAAGAATAAATAATTTCGAATTTCATAATTGAAAAACCGATGGGAAACTGTCGGTTTTTTTGTTTTATCTAAAATATTATTAAAATTAACTTTTTGTAAATCCTGCGTTCGAATAATCTGTAACTTCGTTTTGCCGTGTCAGATATAGTCAAAACAATTGTAATTATACCCACTTACAACGAAATAGAGAATGTTGAGGCGATTTCGCGCGCGGTAATGTCACTAAATCCGAATTTTGATATTTTATTCATAGACGATAATTCACCGGATGGAACAGCTGAGAAAGTAAAGTCGTTAATGACTGAGTTTAGTGGTCGAATTTTTTTAGAACAACGAAAAGGAAAATTAGGTTTAGGAACGGCATACATTCACGGCTTTAAATGGGCAATTGCTAAAGATTATGATTTTGCAATAGAAATGGATTGTGATTTTTCTCACGATCCAAATGACTTGCCAAGACTTCTAAATGCTTGTTTGGAGGGGGCAGATTTAACAATTGGTTCTAGATATTGTAGAGGAGGGAAGGTGAAAAATTGGCCTTTGGATCGGATTTTAATGTCCTATTTTGCAAGCATCTATGTTCGTTTGATATTATTTATTGGAATAAAAGATACAACGGCAGGCTTTAAATGTTATCGAACTGAAGTTTTGAAAAAAATTAAGCTCGATAACGTGACTTTCAAAGGTTATGCATTTCAAATTTGCATGAAATATGCCGCGATAAAACATGGATTTAAAGTCGAGGAAATTCCGATTACATTTATCGATCGTGTTCATGGGGAATCAAAAATGAGCACCGGTATTTTCAAGGAAGCGTTTTTTGGTGTTTGGAAGATGAGAAAAATGAATTTATGAGTAATTATATTTTAAAGAACGGACAAATAATTAATGAAGGCAAATCATTTCAAGGAGACCTTTTAATTCGAAATGGCATCATTGAACGAATTGATAAACAAATTGACAATACGATTAACGCCAAAGAAATTGATGCGGAAGGGAAACTAATTCTTCCTGGCTGTATTGATGATCAAGTGCATTTCAGGGAGCCTGGATTAACACATAAAGCAAATATTTCAACAGAATCAAGAGCAGCTGTTGCCGGTGGAATAACTTCTTTCATGGAAATGCCAAACACCGTTCCAAGTGCAGTAACCGTTGAAAAATTGGAGGAAAAATACGCAATCGCATCTCAATCTTCATTGGCTAATTATTCATTTTATCTCGGGACAACCAATTCCAATATCGAAGAAATTAAACGCGTCAATCCTGAAACAATTTGTGGTGTAAAAATCTTTATGGGTTCTTCCACAGGTGATATGTTGGTAGATGATCCGAAAGCACTAGAGGATGTGTTTCGTTATGCGCCTTCAATTATTACCACGCATTGTGAAGATGACCCGATGATTAAAGAAAATTTCCAAAAGTACATTAAAGAATATGGAGAGGAGCTTCCGGCAAAATTTCATCCGTTAATTCGAAGTGAAGAGGCTTGTTATAAATCATCATCATACGCAGTATCACTTGCTAAAAAATACAATTCCCGGCTACATATTTTGCATATCAGTACCGCAAAAGAATTAGAATTATTCAGAAACGATATTCCCCTAAAGGAAAAACGCATTACGGCAGAGGCTTGTGTTCATCACCTTTGGTTTACGGATAAAGATTATGAAACAAAGGGAAATTTTATCAAATGGAATCCCGCGGTAAAAACCGAAAACGATCGCACAGGAATTTGGCAAGGGGTTCTGGATAATCGCATTGATGTTATTGCCACAGATCACGCGCCTCACACGTTAGAAGAAAAGAATCAATTGTACGCGAAAGCACCGTCTGGTGGACCTCTTGTTCAACACGCACTATTGGCAATGCTTGAAAAAAGTAAAGAGGGAATTATTCCAATTGAACGTGTCGTTGAGAAAATGGCCCATGCTCCAGCTGTGTTATATAGACTTCAAAATCGAGGTTTTTTAAGAGAGGGTTATTTTGCGGATGTTGTTATGGTAAATCCAAATCAACCACATCAAGTCAATAAATCGAATTTACTTTACAAATGCGGTTGGTCGCCATTTGAAGGCACAACATTTTCAAATAGTATCGAAAGAACGTTTATCAATGGCACAGTGGCATTTGAGAATGGTTCAATCATTGAATCTGGTGTAGGAAGTCGTTTATCATTTGGTGAGTTTTAATGAGGATATTATTTCTTGCGCTGATTTTTATTTTCACTAATTGTTCTGACGGAGCATTCAGTTCAAATGATCCTCATATAGAAGAGGATAAATTCGTTGAGGTATATGAAGAAATTTTAGTGCTGGAAAATTATTATCAAACGAAATACGGATTTCCAAATACCTATAAAGACGCCTTGGACAAGTCATGCCAAAAAGTATTTATTAAGCATAACGTTTCAAAACAAGACTTCGAAAAAACCTTCGATTATTATGCACATCGCCCCGAGAAATTAAAGTCAATAAATGAGCGGGTGATTGCTAGATTAAATAAAAAGAAATTATAGTCAATTTGCGATTTCGACATGTTCGGAATGGATCCTTTCTTCCAAAAATTGACTTGCCTTCTCGTTAAAGACCAGATTGTTCTCGGTAGTGAAATAACGCATAGTTCCGTTTTTGGTCAATTTGCATTCTATCTCCTGATGCCTTTTGAGATAATCGACTAGCTTTTCTGCTACAATTGGTCCTTGGGCTACAACCTTTACTTTGTTCCCTAAAATCTCTTGAATGTGTGTTTTAATTACGGGGTAATGCGTACATGCCAGAATAATGGTATCAATGAGTGGATCTTTATCCATTAGAGCTTTCACATCTTCTTCAATAAACATTTTGCCGGCATTGGAATTGTGTCGATTGTTCTCTATCAGTGGAACCCACATAGGACATGCGTGTTGCGTTACGGTAATTTCAGGAGCAAATTTCTTGAGTTCAATTTCATAGGAACCTGATTGAATTGTACCAGTAGTTCCCAAAATACCAACATGTTTTGTGTTAGTTAGTGCCCCTATTTCTTCCGTACTTGGACGAATTACGCCTAATACGCGTTTTTCTGAAGAAATCTTTGGTAAATCGTTTTGTTGAATGCTTCTCAAGGCTTTTGCAGAGGCGGTGTTGCATGCAATAATGACTAAAGGCGCTCCTTTTGAGAACAAGAAATTAACCGCTTCCAACGTGAAGTCGTAAACAACATCATAAGAACGATTTCCGTATGGCGCACGTGCATTATCACCGAGGTAAATGAAGTCGTATTCCGGAAGAATTTTTCTTAATTCAGAAAGAACGGTCAACCCGCCATAACCTGAATCAAAAACGCCAATGGGAGCAGTATGCAACATGGGGTA
Source organism: Crocinitomicaceae bacterium (assembly GCA_040379905.1). Lineage (GTDB taxonomy): Bacteria > Bacteroidota > Bacteroidia > Flavobacteriales_D > Crocinitomicaceae > UBA952. The sequence continues at coordinate 5,402 of JBEIKF010000044.1, read as the reverse complement.
AAACTAAATAAAAAAAGGCAATCCTAAAATTGCCTTTTTCAACTTAATGTTAAATCTTATTTTTTGATAGCCTCTGCATCCAAACGAAGCATTTCGACCATAACCTCTGCGGTGCAATCAATTCCACCTTTAAAGTAAAGTGTAACCGACTCGTCCATCACATAATTTAATTTTTTACGGTCCGCTACAATCTCAATTGACTTTTGAATTCGCTCCAAAATAGGCTTGTTTAGTTCTTCATTATATGCTTGAATTTCTTGCTCTAGTGATTGTTGTCTCATTTCAATAGCTTGTTGTTTTTTCATCAAGTTTGACTCATCGATTTCAATAAGCATTGGAGTTTTATCCTTTTTAGTCTCTTGATGTTTTCTATATGCTTGTTCAAACGATTTCTGCATTTCTTCCAATTCCTGCATGCCTTCTTTCTGTCGGTCCTCTAACTTTTTAATAGCTAGTTTCCGTGAAGGAAGTGTATCCAATAGTTTTTGAGAATTTACGTGACCAATTTTGGTTTGGGCAAAACTGATTGATGATATTACAACTGCAAGAGCGACTAAAATTTGTTTCATTTTCTATTTATTTTAATTTATTTACTTATTCCCATTTCTTCGAGTACATCATCACTGATATCATACTCTTTATCAGCATAAATCAAGTTGCTTTGATTTGCTTTGTCAAACACAAAGGCATAACCATCTTTCTTTGCTAATTTTTTCATTGCTGTAAAAACGCGATCTTGAATCGGTTTAATCAACTCTTGCCGCTTTTGAAAATAATCACCGTTGTTTCCAAAATGCATCGTTTGCAATTCAATCGCCTCTTTCTCCAATTTTTCAATCTCTTGTTTTCTTTTTTCTTTTTCCTCTTTTGGAAGAAGAACCTCTTCACGCTGGTAGTTGTCTTTTTTAGTTTTTACAACCGCATAGCGATCCTCGATTTCCTTAGTCCATCTTTCTGCTATTTTATCCAATTTTTCTTTTGCCTCCGTATATTCAGGAACATTCTTAAGGATGTAATCTGAATCTATGAAGGCATATGTTTGAGACTTGGCAAAGTACGTGCCAAAAACTAATAAACAAACAAATATAGGTTTTAACATAATTGATTTTTGTTCATTAAAGAACGGCGAATATAAGGAATTATTGTCATATTTTTAATTACAATTCACCCAAATTCATACCTATTGTAAAGCTTAGCTTTGGATAAAATCCTTTCGAGTCAATGGATTGATCTGAGGCTTTCCCAAAACCTGTAGACCATGAATCCAGTCTATCAAAGCCTAAGCCATAATCAAGTCCTAGCATCCCAAACATCGGAAGGAATACACGAATCCCAACTCCGGCAGCTCGTTTAACGTTAAATGGGTTGAATTTATCAAATGAAGGATATGTATTCCCTGCCTCAAGAAATGTAAGAGCAAAGAACGTTGCTGATGGATTTAATGAGATTGGATATCGCAGTTCCAATGTGTATTTTGCAACAATAGGGTCTCCGCCATTTGACGAAACTTGCTGATCTTCATAACCTCTTAATGCGATGATTTCCCGACCTCCGAATTGTTGAGCACCTGTTAAACCACTTCCGCCCATGACATATCGATCAAATGGTGTTGTACCTCTTGATTTATTATACGCCCCGATATACCCAAATCCAAAGCGGGGCATTAAAATCAATTTTTTATCTGGGGAAAGTGGCACAAACCATTCACCCGTGAATTTAAATCGGTAATACTCTAAGAAATGATACCGATCTTTTTCACTCATGGAAGCATAATCCGCGTCTGGATTAAAGTATGAATAGGGAATTGTTGCTTTTGCAGTGAAAGTAAAGTTGGATCCGCTTTGTGGGAAAATGGGAGCGCTAACCGAACTTCTTTGTAAAACATATTTCAGCGCTATATCGTTGGCATATCCCTTCGGAAACAATGGGAAAAACGGATAATTTACAACATCATAATACTGGTAACTAAGGTCGTAATAAGCGGTGAAATAATCATCCGGCCATTTTTTTCTTCTACCTAAACCAACCCCAATCCCTGTAATGGCAACACCATTATAATTTTCATTAGAACGCAAATAACCATTTGTAGATACGGAAGTATTGGATAACCAAACAGAAAGTGAATTGGGTTTCTTGCCTCCTAACCAAGGCTCAGTAAACGAAAAATTATATCCTTGATAAAATCTTCCATTTGATTGCGCTCGAATTGATAATCGTTGCCCATCACCTCCTGGAAGTGGAGACCAAGAATCTTTTTTAAAGAAATTTCTTGTTGAAAAATTATTAAATGTTAACCCAACTGTACCAATAATTCGCGCCCCTGTTGTTGGCCCAGCGCCTCCATAACCACCTGAAAGCTCTATTTGATCTGATGATTTTTCCTCAACAACATATTCAATGTCAACCGTTCCTTTCGCTGGATTTGGTAATGGATTTACTTGAAACGCTTGTTCATTGAAGAATCCCAATTGAGCTAATTCCCGTTGGGTCCTCATAATGGCTTCCTTGCTAAATAAATCACCTGGTTTTGTCCGTATTTCGCGTAAAATGACGCGATCATTAGTTTTTGTGTTGCCTTTAATCGTAATAGATCCAATTCGCGCTTCTTTTCCTTCAATAATCCTAATTTGATGATTAATGTGGTTACTCGTTACATTTGTTTCAACCGGTATAACTTGAAAAAATAGGTGTCCTTTATCCATATATAGGGCACTAATATCACGTCCGTCGCCATTTCCGAATAATCGAGCATCAAACAAAGTCTTATTATAGACGTCCCCCTTTTTTATTCCCAAAACAGTATCTAAATAACTTGAACGGTACTTGGAATTCCCAATCCATTCCACGTCACCGAAAAAATATTTATTCCCTTCTTCAATTTTAATTTCGATTTTTAAGTTTTTGTCGTCCAAAGCATATACTGTGTCGAGTACGATTGCCGCATCTCTCAATCCTACTGAATTAAACTTGCCTAGTAATGCCAACTTATCGGTTTGGTAGCTAGATTCAGTATATTTTGACCGTTTGAAAATTCGTAAAATGGATTTTTGCTTTGTGTCTTTCATTGCCAATTTCAATTTCCAAGTAGGAACTTCATTGTTTCCAGAAATAGCAATTTCTTTGATTCCTATTCGCTGACCCTTTGAAATGTCTATTAGAAATATTTCAGAGTTATTGATCAAAGTGTCCTTTATTTGTGAAATATTCACCTTGATGTTGTAAAAGCCTTTATCGCGATAATATCCTTTAATTTTGCTTTTCGTTTGAAAAACAAGGTTTTCTGAAATGGTTTTTCCTGCGAACAACGTTATTTCTTCCCTTATTTTATCGGCATCTCTTTTTGTAACTCCTTTGAATTTGAATTTGGATAGTTTTGGTCGGGTCGTTAAATCTATTACTAGATAGACTACCCCAGCAATTTCTTTCTCAGCATATATTGATATATTCGAAAATAATCCCTCTGCCCAAAGACTTTTTATTGCCTTATTGATTTGTTCACCGGGAAGTGTAATCTTTTGACCCTGTCTCAATCCTGCGATCAACTTGATAGCTTGATGGTCAAAATTTTCGGCCCCTTCGATTCGAATAGGTCCTATCTCGTATTGTTTCGGATTTTGGTAGGAAAAATCAATACCTCCAAGTGAAGTGGGCTCGTTTTGTCCTTGAGCAAAAAACGATGAGCAAATAATTATAAATGAAAGTATTTTCTTCATCAATCTGCAATTAATTGTTCGGAAACTTTTCCAAAACGGCGTTCTCTGCCTTGGTAATCAAGTATAGCATTTATGAACTGATCCCTTCTGAAATCAGGCCAGTGAACATCGGTAAAATATAATTCGGTGTATGCAATTTGCCAAAGAAGAAAATTGCTCACTCGATGCTCGCCGCTTGTTCTAATTAATAGTTCTGGATCAGGAATATTCTTAGTAGATAAATAACTTGAAATCAATTCATCTGTAATTTGATTAGGCTGAATTTGATTAGACTGAATATCTGCCGTAATTGATTTAACAGCTTTTGTTAGCTCCCATTTGGAACTGTAGTTTAAAGCTAAAATCAATGAAATTTTATTGTTTTCAGCCGTTTCATTTATAGCGCGTTTAAGGCTACCTATGCACTTTTCAGGAAGGCCATCTATGTCGCCAATAGCTAATAATCGAACCCCGTTTTCATTTAGCTCATCCATTTCGTTCGTAATGGATTGAACCAATAAATCCATCAGGCCATCTACTTCTTCTTTCGGTCGACTCCAGTTTTCTGTTGAAAATGCATAGAGGGTAAGGTAAGCAACACCAAGTTCACGAGCCGCTTTTAAAGTTTCACGAACAGAATCAACACCCATTGCGTGTCCTTCGAGTCGATTTTGCCCCCGTTCTTTAGCCCATCTGCCATTGCCATCCATAATAACAGCAACATGTTGTGGGATTTTATTTTTATCTACCGTTTCCGCTAAATTCGACATCTGATTTTCTAAAACGAAATTAATGAAAGAATCTTGTGTTTACAATTAATTTCAACCTTTATTAACATAAAAAAAGGGATTTGGAAAACCAGATCCCCTTAAATTTTAATTACGTGTGATATTATTCAGCTAAAACGATTAGTTTATTATTGAACAATTCGGCAACGCCTCCTTTAATTTCAATACGAAGCGTTTTTTGTCCTTCCAATTTAACAGCTTCAGACAAACTTCCTTGATTTACACTTTCAGCAAGCTCCACTTTCATCTCTCCAGCTTTCAAGGTAGAGATAATAGGAGCGTGATTATTTAACACTTGAAAAAAACCGTCAACTCCTGGTAGAGATACAGATACAGCTTCTCCAGCGAAAAGATTTGCCTCAGGTGTGATTACTTCTAATTTCATTCTTTATTGATTAGGCTTCAGCAATCATTTTTTCTCCTGCAGCGATAACATCGTCAATACCACCTTTCAAGTTAAAGGCAGCTTCCGGATATTTATCGTACTTACCATCAAGAATATCGTTGAATGCTTTAATCGTTTCTTGAATATCAACCAAAACACCAGGTATTCCAGTAAATTGCTCTGCCACGTGAAAAGGTTGAGATAAGAAACGTTGAACACGACGAGCTCTATGCACAACCAATTTATCTTCTTCAGATAATTCGTCCATACCTAGAATTGCAATGATATCTTGAAGTTCTTTGTAGCGTTGTAGCGTAACTTTCACGCGTTGTGCGCAATTGTAATGCTCTTCACCAACGATTTCAGGAGTAAGAATACGTGATGTTGAATCAAGTGGGTCAACCGCAGGATAAATTCCAAGCTCGGCAATTTTTCTAGATAGTACTGTTGTTGCATCTAAGTGAGCAAATGTATTGGCTGGGGCTGGATCCGTTAAGTCATCCGCAGGTACGTAAACCGCTTGCACTGAAGTAATCG
>JBEIKF010000043.1:0-8844 GCA_040379905.1 Crocinitomicaceae bacterium | reverse complement strand
TCATCTGGACGATTTAAATGATGCACAGCAGCACCGAAATAAAAATTCTTCCCAAAACCAACAATTCCTGCCGAAGCATCAAAAAAGCCCCTTCTTCCGTTCCCGCGTGGAACATCACCGGTTTGATAGATAAAACCTCTTCTAGGGTCAATCATATCACCAAAAGTCAGTTTATCCCAATCCAAAAACTTCTGAAAATAAGCAGCTCGAGCGCCAAACATTAGTGAAAACTTACGAGTTACTTTTAAGTTGTAAGAATAAACACCACCAAGCATGGTCGTTTGTATCGTTCCCTGTCCTTGCTGGTCGTGCATGGCTAGAATACCAATTCCTCCCGAAATACTTTTCGCATACGTATCAAAGGAGGCACAGTAGGTAACATAATTACCTGTCAACTGAGGCCACTCGTTCCTATAATTAAGTCCAATTCGTGGACAACCACTTGAACCAGCCAAAGCCGGATTCAGATAAACTGGATTTGAATAAAACTGTGTAAATGTCGGGTCTTGCGAATAGACCTTAAGCCCAAAAGGACTTACACTAACCGTTAATAAAAACAGTAATTTAGCTAGTTTAATTTTCACAAATTCTTATTTATAAGCAATAACGTTCGATACGTCGAACTATTTTTAATGTTACAAAAATAAAGTATTTTGTGAAATAAACAATTTTTTTTTTCGTTTGACAATGTATTGAAATAAATTTGAAACATGTTTTCAGTTAATCGGGTTGTTCTTTTTTTATGTGAAGCAATTATAATATTCATTGCTTGTATTGGTAACGCATACTCTCAAGATTATTTTGAAGTTAAAATCCCTTGGATTGAACCGCAAAGTGTATCATTCGATGGTAGAGTGATAAAAATACCATCAATTAAGGATCAATCTTACAATGATTTAGAGCCAATTTTTTTCTGGACAAGTAAGGTTCCTAGAAACAAAAAATGGAATTCTATTCAATTCACATCATCCATGGCGGCAACGGAGGAAATTGCCTATTTAGATGAGTATGTTTCAGTCCTACCAAGTCAACCAAAAATCAATCATCAAATAACGAGAGCGGGAGATGATTTTTATGCGGTTTTAGATATTAAACCGTTTTACCGAGAGAATAATCAGATTAAAAAAGTGGTTTCAATTTCATTTGGGTTAACTGAATCCAATACGAGCGAATTTGATACGCAGAAAGACTTTTTAGCTAATTCGGTTTTGAAGGAAGGTTCGGGAACATGGTATAAAATTGCTGTTGATAGAGACGGTATTTATAAAATCGATAAGGCGTTTCTTGAAAGTTGTGGAATCAGCACATCGAATTTGAATCCAAGCCATATTAATATTTATGGAAATGGAGAAGGCATGCTTCCTGAGAAAAATTCATTGCCACGAATAGATGATTTAGCGAAAAATGCCATTTTTGTTCAAGGTGAAGGGGATGGGAGTTTTGATAATTCGGATTATATTCTCTTTTATGGTTGGGGTCCTCACAGATGGGATGTCAAGAATGGAACGGAATTTCAACGCACCATAAATGTTTATTCTGATGAGTCCTATTATTTTATAAATATCGACCCAAACAATACGCCTTTACGAATGCAAAATTTACCCGAATTAACTGGCGCTCCAACTTTGACGGTGAATAGTTACGATTTTCGGGATGTATACGAAAATGATTTGGTCAATCTAGTTGGAGGTGGAAAACGCTGGTATGGAGAATTGTTTGATGTAGAACTTGAAAAAACGTTTAATTTTTCGATTCCGAACATCGACACCGTTCCAGTGAAAATAAATAGCTCCTTGGCAACGAACGGTTCCGGTTCTTCTCAAACATTTAGCATAAATGGTTCAACTATTTTCAATTCCAATGTTTCATTTTTTAGTGATTTCACGCGAGTAGAGTCAAGCTTCAGTTTTTCAACGCTTCTATCGAATATCCCACTTAAATTAACAATTACAAGAACAAACCCGTCGGTTTTAACTTATCTCGATCGTATAACTTTAAATACCCGAAGAAAGCTTGTTTTTTATGGCACACAAATGAATTTCAGAAATTTGACCCAAAGTCCGTCAGGAACAATATGTGAGTATGTAGTTTCTTCATTTTCACCTTCCGGATTTGTTTGGGATTTATCGGAGAAAAATAACCCTAAACGAGTTTTGGGTACCTATTCGAGTGGTAATTTTAGTTTTAAGGCCAATCATATTTACACTGAATATGTCGCATCCAATGGGACCTCTTATTATACACCTACAAAAGTTGCTAGTGTCGTTTATCAAAATTTGCATGGACTAGAACAAGCTGACTTTTTGATTGTAACTCATCCTGATTTTATTGCTCAAGCTAATCGCCTCGCTGATTTGCATCGAGAACAGGGAACAAGCACACATGTTGTAACTACTGATCAAGTATATAATGAATTTAGTTCAGGAGCCCCTGATGCTGTCGCGATTCGAATGATCGCTAAAATGTTTCACGACAGGGCAATTACAAACCCAAATTCGGACTTAAAGTATTTGTTGCTTTTCGGAGATGGTACTTATGATCCAAAAAATCGAGTGCCGAATAACAATAACAAAGTCCTCACTTACCAGGCTGATAACAGTGAAAATTATATTTCATGCTACGTTTCTGATGATTTCTTTGGAATGTTAGACGATAATGAATCTTTCACAAGCGCAGACATGCTTGATATTGGTATTGGAAGAATTTTAGCTTCGGATAATACACATGCAAAGCAACAAGTTGATAAGATAGAGCATTACATGAAAAATGGTTCGCAGCTATTCAATACGAATAACGCTTCCTGTTGCTTTGAAACAAATTCGAATGCTACGTTTGGTGACTGGAAATTGAAATATGTGCAGATTGCCGATGATGAGGAAAATAATTATTTTGTATCCAATGATACCGAACCACAATATGAAGAAGTGTTGAATAATCATTTTGAAATGAATTGTGATAAACTTTATTTAGATGCTTATCCTCAGCAAACAACCGCGGGAGGTCAGAGATATCCAGAAGTTTATAATGCCATTACTGATCGAATTCAAAGAGGGGCTTTATTGGTAAATTATGTAGGGCATGGAGGTGAGGTTGGTCTTGCTGAGGAACGTGTAGTTTCAATCCCTCAAATAAATAGTTGGACGAATATAAACGCATTAAATCTATTTGTTTCAGCTACTTGTGAATTTACCAAATATGATGATCCAAAACGAATATCGGCTGGTGAATGGGTTTCGTTGAATCCGAACGGCGGAGCAATTGCACTGATGACAACAACTCGTTCTGTTTATTTTGGGGTGAATACCTCTGTTGGTAATGCTCTTTTCGATAATGTTTTTGATCGGAATCCAGATAATTCTCCTCTTACTTTCGGTGAGATTATGATGCGCACTAAAAACGATGCATTGCAAAGTGAAAATAAGCGAAGTTTTACGTTGATTGGAGACCCTGCTTTAAAAATTGCTTTACCAAGACTTATTGTGAAGACAGACAGCATAAATGGAAAAAATCCGATTATAGAAATCGACACCTTGAATGCATTGAGTAAAGTCCGAATTAAAGGTCATATCGAAGATCACCTAGGTAATTTACAAAACAATTTCAATGGAGTTTTGATTCCTTCAATTTTTGATAAAGTCAAAACGATGAAAACATTGGGACAAGACCCTGAATCACCCGAAATTGAATATGACCTGCAGCGAAATATCGTTTATAAAGGTAAGAGCAGTATAACAAATGGATATTTTGATTTTTCATTTGTTGTTCCTAAGGATATTGCACTGAATATTGGCAAGGGAAAAATTAGTTATTATGCATACAATAGTTTAGCTGATGCCTATGGTTATGACACCAATTTTAGAATTGGAGGAATTAATCCGAATGGGATTGTTGATAATGAAGGTCCGCAATTGGAATTGTTCTTAAACGATGAGAACTTTGTTTCTGGAGGAATTTCGGACGAGACGCCTGTTTTGATCCTCAAAGCCTATGATGAAAATGGAATTAACACTGTTGGAAATGGAATCGGACATGATATTACAGCAATTGTTGACGATAAAACTGCCGATCCCATCGTTTTGAATGATTATTACATCAGTGAATTGGATTCTTATCAATCTGGAGAAATTAGATATCAGTTGGGTAAATTAGAGCCAGGAGAGCACAGTTTGTCAGCAAAAGTTTGGGATGTAAACAACAACTCTTCTTCAGTTCGAATTCAGTTTATTGTTCAGGAAAAAAGAGAACCACAATTGGATAAAGTCTACAATTATCCGAATCCTTTTTCAAGTAGAACTGAATTTATGTTCGAGCATAATCAATCCTGTAGTTTTCTTGATGCACAAATTCAAGTTTATACAATTTCAGGAAAATTGGTAAAAACAATTTCAGAAACTATCGATTCTAAGGGGTTCCGGGTGAGTGGAATTCAGTGGGATGGAATGGATGATTTTGGAGATCCATTGGCAAAAGGCGTTTACGTTTATCGAGTGAAAATTAAAAATGATCTTGGCGAAACAGCTGAAAAAACGGAAAAATTAGTTATTTTAAGGTAGTTTTCACAATAAAGCCTGCCGTTTTTCGTATATTTACCATTCAAAATTGAATTTTCACTGAATGAAAAAAATAATATTACTTATTCCTAGCATTTTTATTTCCTTGCTATCGTTAGCTCAACCAACTGGAGGTTCGGGAGCAACACAAAATGATCTTCAATTAAATACAATTACAACTGCTTTGCCTTTCATGTCAATTACGCCAGATTCGAGAGCAGGAGGTATGGGTGACGCGGGCACAGCATTGAGTCCATCATCAACTTCGGTTTATTGGAATACATCAGGTATTAGTTTCGCGAAAGAAAAATCGGAAATTAGTCTTTCCTACACGCCTTGGCTTAGACAATTAACCAACGACATTCATCTTTCTTATTTAGCAGGTTATTATAGAATAAATAAAACCCATTCAGTTGGTGGTTCGTTGCGCTTTTTTAGTCTTGGAGAAATTACGTTCACAGATGCATCTGGAAATGTATTGAGAGAAGATAAGCCAAGTGAGTATGAGCTCACAGGCGCTTATGCGTTTAGATTAGCAGACAAATTGAGTATCGGTTTGAATGGAAAATTTGCTTATTCAAATCTGACTGGAGGTTTAACTGTTGGTGGGGTAAATACAAAGGCAGGAATCGTTGGAGCAGCTGATTTGTCTTTTACATATTTCAATGATCGTGCTAAAATCGGTAAGCTAAGGGGAGCTTATACGTTTGCTACAACCTTCAATAATATCGGAAATAAAGTGGCCTATTCTGAATTAGCAAAAAGGGATTTCATTCCAATGAATTTAAAAATAGGCAACTCATTCAAGGCTGAATTTGACGATTATAACCATGTTACTTTCGCATTGGATTTACAAAAATTATTGGTGCCAACGCCACCGATTACAAATGGAACATTTGGTTATTCTTCTTTACCTGATGGCGTTATGTTAGGAAAATCAAATGACATTGGTGTAATCGCTGGAATGATTCAATCCTTCTATGATGCTCCTGGTGTGCCCGTTCAAAATGAAAATGGTGATTATTCAGAAAACACTGGGCAAAGTGTAAAAGGAACGAGATTCAAAGAAGAACTAACAGAGATAAATATAGCTGCTGGTGTGGAATGGTGGTATAACAATGTTTTCGCTGTCCGTTCTGGTGTTTTTTACGAGAACGAGAACAAAGGAAATAGAAAGTTTCTAAACTTGGGGGCTACCTTGAAATACAACATGTTTGCAATTGATTTCTCCTATTTAGCATCTTTGAGTGGACGTCAAAGTCCTTTAGCAAATACACTTCGATTCACGCTGCGCTTGACACTTGGTCAATCTGGTGCTAAAGTGGATAACACAGGCGAGTAATGTTAGGCTTACGTATCGGTTACGGAGTTGATGTTCACCAATTAGCGGAAGAATATCCATTATTTATTGGGGGAAAAAAAATCGAATCAGATCTGGGCGCTGTTGGGCACTCTGATGCGGATGTCTTGCTTCACGCTATTTGCGATGCGCTTTTAGGATCAGCCAATTTAAGAGATATCGGATATCATTTTTCAGATACAGACCCAAAATACAAAGGAATCGATTCTAAAATTCTTCTTACTGAGGTCGTTAAATTAATCCATCAGAAAGGATACAAGGTAATCAACATCGATTCAACAGTCATACTGGAGAAACCTAAATTGAACCCACACATCCCCGAAATGCAGGAAATAATATCTCAAATTCTTGAAGTAGACATTGATGCAGTTTCTATTAAAGCTACCACGCACGAAAAAGTTGATTCTTTTGGCGAACGCAGGGCGGTAAAAGCTTATGCAGCTTGTTTGATACTTCGGTCGGAATAACGATTAATTGCGAATGAATTAATTGCGAGCTAAAAGTTGACAATTCACAATTCTACGCTAAATATTCGCAATTTAAACGTTCGCAACTAGCAATTCTGAAATAAATTAGAACTCTTCTTATATTTGTAATATGAAAGTCAATCTAACTTATCAAACGAAAGAGCAACTTTTGGAGCTTTACAACAAACCCCTTTTGGAATTAGTATTTGAAGCCGCCTCCATTCATAGGCAATATCACAATCCAAGAGAGGTTCAGATGTCATCCCTTTTAAGTATAAAAACGGGAGGTTGTCCTGAAGACTGCGGATATTGTCCACAGGCTGCTCGTTATCATACCGATGTTGATGCGCACAAATTGATGACGGTTGAATCTGTTGTTGAACAAGCTAAAAATGCTAAAGCAAATGGATCATCTCGTTTATGTATGGGAGCCGCTTGGCGAGAGGTAAGAGATAACAGGGATTTTGATAATGTTGTTGAGATGGTTCAAGAGGTTAACAACCTCGGAATGGAAGTTTGTTGTACGCTTGGAATGTTGAACGAGCAACAAGCACTAAGACTTAAAAACGCTGGACTTTTCGCCTACAATCACAATTTGGATACATCACCTGAGTTTTACGGAGATGTTATTTCAACACGAGAATACGAAGATCGATTGAATACAATTGAAAACGCCCGTAAGGCCGGAATTACTGTTTGCTCGGGAGGAATTATCGGAATGGGTGAAGCAGTTGAAGATCGCGTTGGATTGTTAATGAGTTATATGAAAATGGAGAATCCGCCTGAATCTATTCCAATAAACGCGTTGGTGGCAGTTGACGGAACTCCACTTGAAGATCAAAAACCGATCGAACAGTGGGAAATGATTCGAATGGTAGCCACAACCAGAATTGTTTTTCCTCAAGCGATTGTGAGACTTTCTGCGGGTAGAACGAAAATGAACATGGAGGCTCAAGCACTTTGTTTTCTAGCAGGTGCAGGATCCATCTTCGCAGGAGATAAACTTTTGACAACACCGAACCCCGATTTCAATGAGGATAAAGAAATGTTTGATATTCTAGGTTTGATTCCAAAGGAACCATTCAAAGATTCGGAGCAACCTGTTTCTCTTCCAGATGAAAAGATTGAAGACCGTAAACGAAATGAGGCTCTGCGCGCGAAAGAACTCGAGGCAGCTCGAGCACAAGCAATGGAAAATGGATTTGAGCCAAGAAAAATAAAAACGGTTGACTCACAAGTATAATGAATGATTTTCTTCGTTCGAAATTAGAGGCAAGAAAACAAGAAAATAGCTTTCGACAACTGACCATTCCGAAGGGTGAAATTGATTTTTTTTCAAACGATTATTTGGGTTTATCTAAGGAATCAAAGTCTGATTTTGTTTCACTAACTGGCTCAACAGGTTCGCGATTACTCTCTGGGAATTCTGCGGAAGCTATTGCATGTGAAAGAAGTTTGGCAAAATTCTTCGAGTCTCAGTGTGCATTAGTTTTTAATAGTGGATATTCGGCAAATTTGGGAATTATCTCAAGTGTTCCACAACGAGGAGATTTTATTCTTTATGACGAACTCGTTCATGCCAGTATACGCGATGGAATTAGATTATCCAATGCCAAAGCAATATCTTTCAAACACAATGATACGTCCAATCTGGAAAAGCAAATCGCTAAAATTTCAGGGACGATTTACATTGTCGTTGAAAGTCTCTATTCGATGGATGGTGATATGGCCCCGTTGAAGAAAATCATTGAAATTTCAAAAAATAATTCTGCGTATCTAATTGTAGATGAGGCACATGCTGTTGGTGTCTTTGGATGGGAGGGAAGAGGAATTGTTCATGGGAGAGAAATTATCGAAGATGTATTTGCACGAATAGTCACTTTCGGAAAAGCTTTTGGATTTCACGGTGCGGCGGTTCTTGGCGGTTCTGAATTGATTTCATATTTGGTGAATTTTGCGCGTCCCTTTATTTATACAACTGCACTTCCGCCTTCGGATTATCAACTTATTAAACAAAGAATTGAAAGGGGAGATATTCGCGAGCGCCAAGTGAAATTGCAAGATAATCTAACCTATTTTCGATCTAAATTAAACGTTTCTAACAAGTCTGAGATCAATTCCCCAATTCAGGTTTTTCAATTTGATGCAAAAGAAGCAGTTGTAGAAGTATCGAATAAGTTAATAAATCAAGGAATTTATACCAAACCTATTTTTTCTCCAACTGTACCAAAAGGAGAAGAGCGAATTCGATTGTGTTTTCATAGTTACAATACGAAGGAAGAAATCGATTTACTTTTACATGTATTGAATGATTCTAAATTCTAACTAGAGAACTTCAAACAGAATTTTTCTTTTTAACTTTAGTCAAAATAATATCACAATATGTTACTTCCTTTTAATTTAAAAGCGTGGATTGACGAAAATCGCGATTTGTTAAAGCCTCCCGTAAGCACTAAAAATTTATATG
>JBEIKF010000042.1:0-8907 GCA_040379905.1 Crocinitomicaceae bacterium | reverse complement strand
GCTGAAATATAATTGCAAGCATCCACAAATCGTCTAATTTGCAAATCCGTGAATCGCTTGTCTCTTCGATTATCGGAATCCGCCAAATGGGAATAAACACCCTTAATTGCAATTTCCGGTTGAGCTTGAATTACTTCCATTAAACGAGGTAGTTCCTTGAAATCAAAACCCAATCGTTTCATTCCTGTGTCGATTTTCACATGAATAGGGAAATTTTGAACTCCTTGAAAAATTAATTCGCGCAGTAACTCATCCAATTGTTCGAAGGAAAAAACCGTTGGTTCCAACTGATTTTTAATACAGTCTTCAAATCCTTCATCAACTGGATTCATAACTAAAACAGGAACTTTTATACCCGCTTTGCGCAATTCAACTCCTTCGTCTGGGTATGCAACTCCTAAATAGTCAATGCCCTGTTTTTCCAAATAAAGTCCAATTTTTTCAAGTCCTGCGCCATAGGATTGTGCTTTCACCATGGCCAACATTTTTGTGGTTGGTTTCAATTGTGATTTGTATACCTGAATGTTGTGTTTAATGGCAGATAAGTTAATTTCAACGAAAGTCTTGTGCTTTTTTAGCCTCAATCTAGAGGCAAGTTTTTCCATTTCCGATTTTCTCGTCCCCTTTACCAAAACTACTGCATTCGAAACGTCTATTTTCGGATTTTGCCCTTGAAAAACAAATTGATAGGAATCAGGTTTGAATTTATTTATTAGTTGAATTAAATCTTGCTCTCTGTGCTGATTTGCCTCATCCAACCCAACCAAAACAATTCTTTCTTTTCCTTCTGCAATCGCAAGCTGATATTCTAACGAAAACTCCAATGCATCTAAATCTAAATTGTAGGTATCGTTGATGATGATTGAATTGTCTCGACCTTCGAATGTTTCCATTCTCATGGCTAAACGGGGAAGTGATTTTATCCGATCTAAATTTAGTTTGCTCAAACTTTTTGCAGCTGCAATAGCCAAAGTCCCGGAAAAAACGCTGGGTTTATCCGTGTATGGGAATGCAACCAGCTCTTTGGCATAATCAACTGAATTAAGGATCATTCCATTAATTTGTGTTAATTGTTTTTTTGACAATTGAATGTTTGGACCAACCAACGTTTTTTTACAACTTTGAAATAGTTTCAATTTTTCCTCCAAATGTTCTTCTTCTGTTCTAAATCCTTCTTCGTGTGCACTTCCAAATGAAGTGAAAATACCAAAATCGGGTTGAATCATTTTTTGAAGGGCGTCCATTTCTCC
This sequence comes from Crocinitomicaceae bacterium, assembly GCA_040379905.1. GTDB lineage: Bacteria > Bacteroidota > Bacteroidia > Flavobacteriales_D > Crocinitomicaceae > UBA952. Next base: position 7,657 of record JBEIKF010000042.1, on the reverse strand, counting down.
TCTTTTTGAAATTCCGGCCTCAATAATTGCTAAATCAGCTTTGTCGTGCATTTCTAGAAGCGAGAGGGCTACCCCAAGTTGTGAGTTGTAACTTTTTGGACTACGAATAATGCGCATTTCATCCGAAAGAAGATGATAAAGCCATTCTTTAACCGTTGTTTTACCATTGCTTCCTGTAATTGAAATTACGGGATAGTTGAATTTCTTTCGATGCTGCGACGCTAGGTTTTGAAGTGAAGCTAACGTATCTTCCACGAGTATGTAGGCTGCGTTTTTAAATGGTTTATTAGGGACTTCCGATACGACGAAAATGCGTATTCCTTTGCGAAATGCATCGTTTAAGTAATCATTTCCATTTCTGAATTCCCCTTTTAACGCAAAAAAAACTTGACCTTCTAAGTTGGCGATTTTGCGTGTGTCATAAATGACTTTATCGATGATGAAATGCTGAGGTCCACATAGGTGTTCGCCTGATATGAAATGACAGAAGTCTTGGTATTGAAGGTTTAATTTCAATGCGTTGATGTCTGATAGCAGGTTCTACAAAGCGGTCTGTATTTTTCAACTGCTCCAACGAGAACTTGTCCGCCTTCGCTTGCTGTTCGATGTGAAAACTGAGCTAAATTTCCGCAGGAAACACAAATGGCATGAACTTTTGTAACGTATTCTGCAATTGCTAAAAGTTTGGGCATCGGTCCAAAAGGCACGCCAAGGTAATCCATATCCAATCCAGCAATTATCACACGAGCTCCTTTATCAGCTAGTTCGTTACAAACGTCAACTAACTGTTCGTCAAAAAACTGAGCTTCATCGATCGCAACAACTTTTTGATTGTTCCATTTTTCTGTTATTTCCTGCGATGATTTAACGATTACCGCATTGAATTCCGAACCTTTATGACTGACAACCTTGTCTTCACTGTAACGATTGTCGATATCAGGTTTAAAAATAATTAAAGGTTGATTGGCAAATTCGGCGCGACGGATACGACGAATCAATTCTTCCGTTTTACCAGAAAACATTGACCCGCAAATGACTTCCACCCATCCATTTTGTCTTCCTTCTCCCGGAAATTGTTCTAAAAACATAGCACTTAAAGTTCTTAACAATTATTGTATAAGAAAAAATACCTATGTCATAACTTTCACACGAGGTAGTTTTCTAAATTTGAATTCGAAAGTCGTTAATTCCAACCAATAAACAAAATAGTAGTTGGAAAAATGATTTGAATGTTAATAAAATGAATGATTATGAGAGAACTGGTTTCAACATTACAATCTTTGCTTGGAAAAATTGAAGAAGGAACAATCACACAAGCTGAAATGGAGCAAATGGTTGCAGATGCGCGCGAGTTGAATGAACGGCTCATTGTTTTGCGCTATAAAATTTATGAGCAGGGGATTTTCGAGATTCCGACCGCTCCACAGCAAGAATTAGAAGTTGAGCTACCTGAAATAGAGTTGAACCTGGAAATCAACGAGGAACCTCAAAATACAGAAGTCAGTGAAGGACTTCAAAATATTGCTACTGAAGAATTTGATGAAGATCACGCTTTTTCAGAGGCGTTAAATGAGGCCATAAAAGATTTTACTCCCGAAGAGCTTAATTTTGAACCAACACAGAATGAAGTTCCATCTTCACCAGAAGTAGAAGTTAACAATCCATTAAATTCTGAGTTGTTTTCTTCTGAGTTGAATGATGACGAGCCTACCGTTGGGTTAAATTTTGAAAATCAAGAAGAGGAACAAATCATCCATGAAAGCACAGTCATTTCGACATCTTTTGACGAGGAAACCAACAGCGAAGTTCAGGAGATTACGCATCAACAAACAAGTGTCATTGAATCGAAAGAAACGACTACGTTCATTGAAACAGAAGAAACGACGAAAATCACAGTAATCGAGAATCAAGATGAAAACGTACATGTTACAACGGACGAACCGATTACAAATGAGTCTAATCCAATTGCTCAGAGTCAAGTTTCAACGAGTGATTCAGGAACGGAAAATAAATTGAAATCAATTGAACAAAGCATTCGAATCAATTATTCAATTGTTCCTTTAGAAACATTAATTGGATCCTTTACCCTTAATGAACGTCTTCAATTTATCAATGAACTTTTTGAAGGATCAAGTGATTCTTTTTCATCAGCGGTCAAAAAGTTAGATATGTTGGACGGATTGGATTCTGCTCGCACAGCAGTAGGTGAGTTTGCCTCAACAAATAATTGGGATTTGGAAAGCGAAATCGTGGAGGACTTTTTAGTTAAAATCTGTAGAAGGTATGCCTAAGGTCTTTGAGAGGCTGATTTGTATTTTATGCTCATTTTATACTTTTTCTTCATTTTCTCAATCTGACCAGATTAAGGAATTCACAAGAACACTTTGCTCTAAAGATTTTCACGGAAGGGGTTATGTAAATGGAGGTGATTCAATCGCTGCTGATTACATTGCGAAGTCGTTCAAAAAAATTGGATTGAAATCACTTGGGAAAAGCTATTTTCAAGCCTTTGAATTTCCTGTTCAAACATATCCGGGAGCTTGTACTGCAATTCTAGGCGATGATACGTTAAAACCAGGTATTGATTATTTGATTGCGCCAAATTCCGGTTCTTCTTGCGCGACTTCAGAATGCGTTGAAGGAAAATCGTACCGCATTGTGACGTGTAATCTTGAAAAATTATATACGTCAACATCGTCATTTTATCCGTGTCCTCAAAATGTGATGCTCGCTGTTAGAACTTTTGGATTGAGCAGTGATAGTTTGAAAATCATAAAAAATCGTCTTCGTGAATTGAGCTCATTTGCACCCGTTGTTGAAATTACAAAGGAAAAGTTCACTTGGTCTGTAAGTCAAAGTGCTAATTCTTATCCATTCATTCAAATTCAAGATTCCATTTTTCAAAAGCGAAAAGGAGATTCTGTTTTTCTTCACCTTCAAACTAAATTTATTAAACAGCATTACGCACGCAATGTAATAGGATATCTTCCTGCTTGCAAAAAACCGAAAAAGAAACCATTTATTTTTATAACAGCTCATTATGATCACCTCGGTAGAATGGGCGCCGATACGTATTTTCCGGGGGCAAATGACAATGCAAGTGGAAATGCTATGTTGTTAGCACTTGCAGAAAAAATGGTAAAAAAACCTTTATCCGATTACAACATTGTTTTTGTAGCTTTTGCAGGGGAGGAAGTTGGGTTACTTGGATCTAAATTTATGACTGAAAATCCGATCGTCCCGCTTAAAAAAATTCGTTTTCTGCTGAATTTGGATATCATGGGAAGTGGTGAGGAAGGAATTACGGTTGTTAATTCTACCTTATTCAAAAAAGAATTTGATCAGTTGAATGCAATTAATGATTCTTCAAAATTTGTTACATTGATTAAGCCTCGCGGACCTGCGGCGAATTCAGATCATTACTTTTTTACTGAGGCTGGAGTCCCTGCATTTTTCATCTACACAATGGGGCCTAATAAGAATTACCACGATGTTTTTGATACGTATGACGCGTTGAGCTTTAAGGCGTTTGATGGATTATCCGAATTGTTTGAGCTATTTATTAGAAAGCTCTAGGATTAGTTCTTTTGTATTCTCACTAAAAAGATTGTTTGAAATAAAAACTGAACTAATGAGAAAAACAATCCATGCAAGATTAAATGGTTTGATTGATTGGTATAAATGTAAGCTAATTCCAACGAAAGTATCGAGAGTATTTGAACCGCAGTCATGATCAAAAATCGGCCTGCAATCGGTTCCTTGTCGGGCAATCTGTAAAACAAGATAAACCCGCTTAGCACAAAAATGAACGTTATTGAAATTAAATTGGTTGTTGCAAAACGTGAATCCAATTTGAAAAGCCCAAAAGCGCAGATTGTATAGTAAATTAAACTGATTAAAAAAGTTTGAACGAGAAATTTTAAGAGAAACCTTTTATTCATTCGTTTGGTTCATTTTGAGAACTTCTCGAATCACGACATACAAGGATATGAATACACCGAAAAGACTTAAGCCAATGGTCCACCAAGGAGTTTTGGAATTGTATTTATCGTCCAAATAATAGCCAAGCCAACTGAAAAAACCAATAGCTCCTATCATTTGAAATGCGAGCGTAGTGAAACGAATAAAATTTCCAGGCTTTTTAACTTTCGGATTGTTGTCCATTAATCAAACGCAATATCAGCGTTGAACGTATTATTTGTTGAAACAGGAGATTTCATAACGCATGCACCTTCAAAAAATGCTCCTTCTTCGATATTTAATTTTAACGTTTGAATATCACCTTTGATTCGAGCTGTAGAACGAAGAATTAGTAAGTTTTCAATAGTCAATTCACCATCAAGCGAACCTTCAATTTCTGCATTGACACAAACTAAATTTCCTTTTATCTTACCAGTTGTTCCTATTTGAACTTTGCCAGAACATGAAACATTCCCATTTATTTCTCCTTCTATTAAAACATTTGAGTTGGATACAAAATCTCCTGTTATTTCGGTACCTGTTAAAATTAAATTCACTTTATCATATGTTTCGTTTACTGAACTTGAACCAAAAAATTCTTTTCTCTTTAACATAACTGTCTAATAATTATCTTCGTAGAATAATTTATATTCGTCAAATTTCGCAGTTTCAATTAACTTTTTCAAATTTTCCTGAGTAATTAGTAAAATTTTATTGTCAAATAAGTCATCCAAATCATCTTCACCATACTTGTAAAAGCTCACATATTCGTTTGCAATGTTAATTGATGGGAATTCCTGAATCAAAATGAAATTTAGTTCAGAAGTGGTCATTTTAGCACTTACTTTAACTTTTGACTTCTTAAAGTTCTTTGAAAAATCCGAAATGATATTTTTAGCGTCTTCCGTGTCATCATCTTTATCCATTACCACAATTACATATTGCGGTACCTTATCATCAAACTTGTAAATATATGTTTTGTTGAAGTTTACAACCTCGTTTTTCGAGAATCCGCCATTAATGACGTCAATCATTTCTTTCGCTCGAACAGCCTGTTCCGTTCCTGGTTTTTCATCAATGATTCGTTTTAAAAGCGGTAATAAATCCTTTTTGTTTTCCGTTAGTTGTCCCGCGGCTAAGGCATTTAAAAGCATATACTCTGCTCGAAAAGCATTTGTTTTGTCAGTTGATATAACTTGATTTGTCTCAATCAATACGGATTGATAATTTCCACGGTTGTATGATTCGAGTTGTTGCAAATAAGCGATTCCAGCAGCTTGCTGATTCTGTTTTTGTTTAACATAAAAATCAGGATCTCTAAAATAATTGGCGGCGTCCGAATTTGGATATTTTTTAAGAATGTAATCTTTGTATTTCTCTGATTTTGAAGACCCTTCATTGATTTTGTATAACTGAAAAGCCGATGATAAGTCTGTAATTCCCTCTTTATTTTTTAATAAGATGGATTCGAATTGTTCTGCCGCTAGTTCATTTTCCCCAAGTATTTCCTTGTATAAAACTCCCGATTTATAAAGGGCATCAATAAGTCGAACCTCCGAAGCAGTGAAAGCGCTGTCCGTTAGAGGAATGTTTTTCAATAAGTCCTCTTCAGTTAATTTGTTGCCACTGGCTACAGTTGGAGTAACATTTTTTAATGAATCTCCTTCTTTTGATTTATCAGTTGTATTGAAAATAGTTTTTTCACTACGTCGCCAATCATCTTCGTTTTCTCTTGTTCCCCAAAGTTTTTTGAAATCATTATATCCTTCTTCCCGTAATTTCGGGTTGTTAAATACAAACTTGTTTCCATTGGCGTTTCCACTTTGATTGGATTGATTCTGTAATTCAAGTAGCTTGGCAGCTTCAGCCTCTTTTCTTTTTTGCTCCGCCTCCTCCATTGCGTTAAGCGTTTCTTTGATAAAGTCTTTACGATCTCGTTCGCTCATCTTGGCAATTCGCTGAACACTATCCTCAAAAATGGCAGTTTCAACTGCGCTTACGAGATCTGCTAATTTAATGGCTTTGTTTTTTATATCTTCTCCGTTTGGATAATCCTCTGGCATAAAGCGAGAGCAGGAATCATAATATTTTTGAGCCCCTACGTAATTTTTATCTTGATACGAGATATCACCAAGTTTTTCGTAAGACATGGCTTTCTGCCGTTTATTTGGACCCGAGTAAAAAGTTGATTTAGTTAAATAAATAAGCGCTTGCTCATGTCTGTTTTTATTTAATTCAACCAAGGCCATTGAATAATAAATTTGATCCTTGAACGGAGCATTTTTAGAATCTCGAAGCATTCGTTTGAGGTCTTTCGAGGTATTTTCTCCTGTCCCAGTTATTGCCTTGTTTAAACGTGCATTAAATGCGACTTCAGGAGCCGCGGATGCCTTTATGGATTTACCAAAATGGAAATTTGCAAGATTCTTTTGATTTGCAGACTGATAAAGTTGAGCAAGAATAAAATGCAGTCGTGCTTTTTCCCGATTGTCTTTACACTTTGAAATAGCTAATAAAAGCCCTTCTTTTCCTGCCTCATGATCCTTACGTTTAACTGCCAAATCAGCGTATGCTTTGTAAATATCGAATTGAAGACTACGACTCATTCTGGGTCTTGCTACTTCTCCCGGTTCAACGAGCTGCTTCTTCTTAACAAAAGGAATGAAGTCAATGAATTTCTTCTTTTTTTGTTCTTTGGAGATTTCGTTCAAAGCATCTAAAGTAAGTTTTGCATCAGCAAATTTGTTCTGTTCGATGTTGATTTTTGCAATCCATAGTTCCGCTTCGTATGTTGATGGATCTTTTTGGAAAAATTGTTTTACGAATTGAAAATTTTTAAGCGCTTTCTCGTAATCCCTTCGATAATACATCGACTTCCCAACTAGTAACCAATTTTCATCAATCCAGTTATTGTATTCAGCTTCCTTCGTAGACATGTTTTCCGTGCTTGGCATGCTGTGTTCTAGAATCACTTTTTTACACTTCGAAATGGCGGTATCTATAATGGGATACATCCCTTTCGCTTCAGTTTCATTAGGAAGTGGGTTTACAGGTAAAATCGAAAAGAAATCCTCTTTGCGTGAACTATAATATGTTTTCAATGCTCCTTTCATCAATTCACCCGCATTGAAATATCCGTTGTAACGAGCAGTAGTTGAATGGTAAGTACGATTCAGAAAGGAATTGTTTTCAGTCGAGCAAGACAAAACCAGCATCAAAAGCAATACACAAGAGTAAGAAAGTAATATTCTCATTTTCAATACTAGTTATAACTGAAATGTTCGATAATTATTGTAAATCAGGCGATATTCGTAAAAACTTGTTGAATATCATCATCATCTTCTATTTTATCCAGCATTTTTTCAATATCTACAAGCTGTTCCTCCGAATATTCTACAGGAGAAGTTGGAATTCGCTTTAAACTTGATTTTTGAACTTCAATTTGTAAGTCTTCAAGTGCTTTGGCTAAAGTTCCAAATGATGTATAATCACCATAAACAATAATGTGCTCATCAGCTACCTCGATTTCTTCACAACCTGCATCAATTAATTCTAATTCTAATTCCTCCACATCAAGCGATTCGGACTTATTGATTTCAAAAACACTTTTTCGAGAAAACATAAATTCCATTGAGCCATTAGGAACGACGGAACCACCCGCTTTGTTAAAATAAGATTTAACGTTAGCTACTGTCCT
>JBEIKF010000041.1:0-8960 GCA_040379905.1 Crocinitomicaceae bacterium | reverse complement strand
TCCAAGCAATCATTTCATCCGAAACTTGTTTGATAATTTTTGCCGGATTTCCAACCGCCAAACTTCGCTCAGGGATATTCGTATTTGCAGAAACGAAACACAAAGCACCAACAATCGATTCTTTGCCGATCACAACATCATCCATTATCACAGAATTCATTCCGATCATGCAGTTTTCTTCTAAAATCGCCCCGTGAATAATTGCCCCGTGACCAACATGAGCGCCTTTTTTTAGTTGCACAGTGGTACCGGGAAACATGTGAATGGTGCAATTTTCTTGAATGTTGCAGCCATCTTCAATGATAATTTGTCCCCAATCCCCACGTATAGCAGCACCTGGACCAACATAAACGTTTTCACCAATTATTACATTTCCGGTAACACTTGCCTGTGGGTGTATGAAACTTGAAGGTTTTATAACAGGTTTGAAACCATTGAACTCGTATATTGCCATTATATTATGTTAAATAGAAATCATTTTACGACCAAAGTAGCTAAATTAGCAATGTAAATTCAAACTTAATTCAAATGAAAGCAATTACTTTATTTTTTGGCATTTTTATATTAGCAGCTTGTTCTTATGGTCAAAAACGCGTTTCCCAAGAAGAGTTTAAGAAATTAATGAAAGATAAGAACGCTCAAATTCTAGATGTCCGCACAGCCAATGAAGTCGCGCAAGGGAAAATTCAGGGCTCAATGAACATCGATTATTTTAAGGCAGGTTTTATTGAAACAGCAACGACTAAATTAGATAAAAACAAACCAGTACTAGTTTATTGTGCTGCCGGAGGAAGAAGTGCATCTGCTGCGAAAGACCTTAAGAAAGCAGGATTCAAAAAAGTGTTCGATCTAGAAGGTGGGTTTGATAACTGGGAAGAATAACTCAAACAGTTTTAGGGTGAAGTAGTAAAAGTTAATTGTATTATTGATTATTCTATTTAACATAATATAAATTATAATACAAAATAATATAATTACAATTCTCATTATAACAAACATTTACCGATCTGATATGTTGGCTATATTTGAACAAAAATTAATCATTGTCCGCAAGCGATCAACAAACTATTTTAGATTTAGAATTCAATTTAATCATTGAATGGCTTGGACAATTTGCTATAGAAAAAACAGCTTCTGAGAAAATAAAGAATTTAAAACCTTCCAATAATTTCGTTCAACTTGAATTTGATTTGAATCAATTGGACGAATTAAAAACTATTCGAATTTCTAATGAAAGTTTTCCAGCATTGGATTTCGAAGAATTAAAAGAAGAAATTAAACTTTTAAAAATTCAGAATTCGGTTGTTTCTGTTGAAGGTTTTCGAAGAATTTATCAAGCTTCAGATTTGATAAATCGATTAGTGACTTTTTTTGAATCTCGTAAACAACGTTATACAAGCCTCGAAACGATCGTTGAACAGTGTGAAATTAATCACGAAATTAATAAACGAATCGATCTGGTATTTGATCGAGCTGGAACTGTTAAAGATGATGCATCTCCCCTTTTAAATGAAATTCGTCAACGTGTTAAAACGCTTCGAAATCAAATCAATCGAAATTTTGAACGTGAGTTGCGGAAACTTTTGAAAGATCAGATTTTAGGCGATGTCACGGATGGATACGTAAATGAACGACGGGTTCTTTCGGTGCAATCATCCTTCAAGCGTAAAGTTTCAGGAAATGTCCACGGCTCAAGTAAAACGGGAAACTTAACTTATGTCGAACCGCAAGTTAACGTGCCACTGAACAACGAAATGGAGTTTCTTTTGGATGATGAACGCAAGGAAATTCATCGTATTTTAAAACAATTAACGAGTGATATCGCTGTTCATTATACGTTGATAGTTGCTTATCAAAATTGTCTGGTAGACTTCGATTTCTTGAATGCAAAATGTCGTTTGGCTTTGGAAATGGACGCTGTCCTACCTGGAATCAATCGAAAAACGGATTTTGAATACATCGATGCATATCATCCAATTTTAAGAAAGTCCAATTCATTGGTAAAAAAGGAAACGAAGCCGCAGCGAATCCTCATGAATGGAAATCAACGGATGTTGGTCATTTCTGGGCCAAATGCCGGTGGAAAAAGCATTACGCTCAAAACAGTTGGATTACTTCAATTGATGCTCCAATCAGGACTTTTAATTCCGGTCCAAGAAAATAGTAAAGCATGTTTTTTTCAGCAGATTTTATCTGATATTGGTGACAATCAATCTATTGAAAATGAATTATCTACATACTCTTACCGCTTGCAACGGATGAACCACTTTTTAAAGGTTTCAAACCATCGGACGTTATTGCTTTTGGATGAATTTGGTACAGGTTCTGATCCTGAATTAGGTGGTGCTTTGGCCGAGGTGTTCTTTGAAGAATTGTATAAAAAATCTGCTTACGCAGTCATTACAACGCATTATAGCAACATTAAACTTAAAGCAAATGCACTGAAAAATGCTGAAAATGGCTGTATGCTTTTTGATTCAGAAACGTTGAAGCCGAAATACGAATTTGCAATCGGTCAACCTGGTAGTTCGTTTACATTCGAAGTGGCCGAAATGAACGGAATAAAGACGGAGATTATTTCAACTGCAAAAGGTCTTTTAGATGAGAAAAAGGTGAAGTTGGATCGACTTTTAAATGATTTACAAAAAGAAAAAAACTACTTCGAGCGTTTATCCCGAGAACATCAAGAAGCTCAAGCAACTGCTGAAGAAGCTCGTTTAAAATTCAATGAGAAAAAGGAACATTACGAAAATCGTTTGAAATCGCAGCAGTCTTTGATTGAACAAAATAACAAGCAATTGGCAGTGGGAAAAAAAATGCTTCAGTTTATTGAAAAGTTCAATTTGAAATCGCGCAAGAAAGAAGCGAATGCAGAACTTCTGGAAGAAATTAAAAACTTCATGAAGCTTGAAAAATCCAAAACCGAAGTTAAAATTCAACAGCAAAAAGCGGAGAAACAAAGCCCAAAAGTAACCGTTGCAAAGCAAAAGAAACAAGAATCATTGAATCAACATTTGATAAAAGTTGGCTCTTCTGTTCAGATATTGGGAACCAATCGCATTGGAATCGTAGATAAAATCAAAGAAAAACATTTGGAAGTGATTTTTGGCAATGCGCTTATTAAAGTTGAACGTGAAAAACTTCGATTTTTAAAGTAATTCGATGCGATAGGAATGTTCTTTTTCTTCATTTGGATTCAAAAAATGAAGTCCTTCTTTTTCGAGTAAATTTCCAGTTGAATCAATTCGATCAGCCCAACCCCACCAAGGTTCAATACAAAAGAAAGGTGCATCTGTTTTACTCCAAAAACCAATCGCATCGAGTTGATCGTAAGAAACTGCAACCACTCCTCCCCTATCCTTGTGTCCCAAAATTACCCTATTGAAAGGTGGTTTTCTCATAACAATTGCATCTTTTTCAACGAGCGAATAATCGAGTTGTAACTTATTATCAATAGTCAAATCAACTGTTTTTCCCGAATAGTAAGGTCCTTCCAAAAGCCATTGCTTTGTTGAAAAAGCCCGTCCAAAATCCAAATAATAGTCAGTTAATTTTCCTTCAATCGCAAATCCTGGATGTCCACCAACTGAATAAGGTAATTTCACCTCTCCCCTATTTTCAATGCGGTATTTCACGTGTAATTCTGATTCAATCAACTGATATTCAACATCAAAAATAAAATCGAAAGGATACTCTTTTTTGGAGATTTCATCTGATTTTAGTCTAAAAACAGCTTTGAAATCCGAATTGTTAATCAATTCAAATGTCCGATTTCGTGCGAATCCATGTTGAGACATCGAATAAGGTTTGCCCTCGTAGCGAAATTGATCGTTTTTCAATCTTCCCACTATTGGAAATAAATTTGGAGCAAATCGATTCCAATACGAATCATCTTTTTCCCACATCACATTTTTGCCTTGAACCTTCGATAATTCAGTTAATTCAGCTCCTTCAGGATTTATTTTTGCAATAACTTTTTGATTTCGAATTTCAATCATAAATGCGAAATTAAATAGAATCTAGATTAAGCCAATTTTAAATTGTGATCATCTATTCAAAATAATACTCACGAACGGTCATGATACCAAAGAAAAACGTAAATTTGCGCCACTTTAATACAAACGTAAAATGAGTATAGCTTTAGGAAACCATATTTTGGTAGAGTTTATGAATTGTGAGCCGCACGTAATGAATGATGTTGCTGGAATTGAGCGGGATATGGTTGGTGCGGCGCAAAAAGCAGGTGCAACCGTTATCAATTCGACTTTTCATCACTTTTCTCCGTATGGTGTTTCAGGTGTTGTGGTGATCCAAGAGAGCCATTTGGCAATTCATACATGGCCGGAATATGGTTATGCCGCTGTTGATCTATTTACCTGTGGTGAAATGAATGCTTGGATTTCTTTTGATCATTTAAAAGAATGTTTTGGAGCGAAATCCTATTCAGCGATTGAAATGAAGCGTGGTTCAGTTAACTTGCTGACAAGAAATGATTTTGACATTTCAACCATGCGTCAAAAGGCTTCAGAATGGAGAAACCCTGAGTTTTTTACACGAAATGTATGGTTTACCGACAAAGATGAAAATCAAGCGCTTTCTTTGAGATTTACAGGAGATGTGTTTTTTGATGTTCAATCACCATTTCAACGCGTACGTATTTTGGAATCCTACAAATACGGAAAAATGCTCGCTTTGGACGATATGGTAATGACTACCGAAAATGATGAATTTCATTACCACGAAATGATTTCTCACCCTGCACTTTTCACCTTGCCTTCAGCTAAAAATATTTTGGTTATCGGTGGAGGTGATGGTGGAACAGTTCGTGAGATTTTAAGACACGATCATGTTGAGAAAGTTACTATGGTTGAAATCGATGGTGCTGTAATTGACGCTTGCAAGGAATTTTTACCAAATATCGCTGCAGCATTCGATAATCCAAAATTAGAATTGATTGTTGATGACGGAATTGCGTTTTTGAAGGATGCCAAACCTAATACATATGATATCATAATTGTTGATGGTTCTGATCCTGTTGGTCCTGCGGAAGGATTATTCTCTGTGGAATTTTACACCAATTGTTATAATGCATTGAAGGATACTGGTGTATTAGTTGCCCAAGGAGAATCGCCGAAATTCAATGAAAAAGCATTTGCTGAATTGAATTTTACTTTACAGGATATATTTGGAAAGGACAAGGCGCCCGTTTCATTGTTTTTCGTTCCAACCTACCCCACTGGAATGTGGAGTTTTCAATATGGAATTAAAGGCGATTTAAATCCGAAGACTATTTCAAACAAAGCTGAAATATCTGATTTTGTAGGAAAGAAAGGATTAAGATATTACAATGAGGATATTCATTTTGCATCTTTCGCTACACCAAATTTCGTGAAAGAATTATTAAAAAAGTAAACTAATTAATCAGATATAATGCAAATTTCAACTAACAAGGTAGTTTCGTTAAAGTACAAGCTATCAAATGCTCAAAATCAAGAGCAGATCGAAGAAACAAACGAAACAAATCCGTTAGTTTTTTTATACGGTGTAGGAACAATGATTCCGGATTTTGAAGATAATTTATCAGGAAAAGTTGCAGGCGACACGTTTGATTTTAAAATAGAGGCTGCAAATGCATACGGAAATCACGATGCACAGCACATTGCCATGATTCCAACAAATATCTTCCACGATGAAGATGGTAAATTTGATGATGTCATGTTTCAAGTAGGCTCAGTTGTTCCAATGAGTGATTCTGATGGAAATCATTTACGAGGCACAATTATGGAGGTGACTGAAGAAAATGTAAAAATGGACTTTAATCATCCTCTAGCAGGAACAGATTTACATTTTACAGGTGAAATTTTGGATGTAAGAGAAGCGACTGAGGATGAAATCGCACACGGACATGTTCATGGAGAGCATGGTCATCAGCACTAACAAAAGAAAGTAGTTAAATGTCGTGTTCACTTGATTAGTGAGCGTGTTGATTAGCGTGATTGAAGTTTTTTCATTGAAAGTGAGTTAATTATTAATAATTTTTTTACTTTCGTTTAAAATCAATCACCAATGGCTACAATATTTGAAACACGATTAATCGGTAACATCGGCAAGGATGCCCTTGTTAAAACCATGGATCGTGGGATAATTGCAATTAATTTTCCGGTTGCACATAACAAAAACTGGAAGGATAAACGAACTGGTCAAATCAAAACAAAAACTACTTGGGTAAATTGTACGATTTGGAAACGTGACGGATCAAATCTTCGAATTATTGATTTCTTGAAACGTGGAACCTTAGTTGAAGTTGTTGGAACTCCTTTTGCAAAGGCTTATTTGAATGAAGACAGTTCTTTAAGATCTGAAATTCGTTTAAATGTTTCCAAAACAAATATTTTACGTCCATCTAACAAGGAAGAAGGAATACAAGAGGATATCATTGACAATGAAGAAGATACATTTGAAGCATCAATAGATGACTTTACAATGGATGAGGATGAGTTTTAAATTTTTAAAAAAAAGTAATTTTTTTCTTGATTTTTGAATTTGAAATTTAAATAAATAGTATATTTGCATCCTCGAAAGAGAAAAACATACTCCTCCTTAGCTCAGTTGGTTAGAGCATCTGACTGTTAATCAGAGGGTCGCTGGTTCAAGTCCAGCAGGGGGAGCAGAAGCCTTACGAAAAGTGAGGCTTTTTTTTTGCCTTCAGAAAACAAAACATGTACATTTCAATTACAGGTCTTAAACCAAGAGGAATTTTAAGTTTTTTCAAATTTTGGACTTTGGCTATACCCTCTTTTGAACAAGCGCGAAAAGCCAAAGGAATTCAGTTTTGTCAGGTTAAACGAATTAAAGGATATCAATGTACTTTAACTGCCTGGGAAAGTCGAGAAGACATGCTTAATTTTATGCGATCAGGAGTTCATTTGAAAGCCATGCAAGCTTTTCATAAAATTGCAACAGGCAAAACTTATGGTTTTGAATCGAATACAATTCCATCTTGGATTGATGCGTTTGATCTTTTAGAACGAAATGGAAAGAATTATGACTGATTTTTCAAAAACCATCCTCTGAATAACACCGTAAAAAAACAAAATGAATGAAATTTAAAATTGAAGGAAGATATACTGCTTCGATAATTGGATCCTTATTCATGGTAATATTTTTTATTTCCACATTCACTATCGTTATCCCAATATTGACGACACTTGTTTTACCCGTAATATTGGAATTTATTTTTTCATTAATTATTCACCCTTCAGAATATGAATTCATTGAAATTGGTGTCCTTATTTGTTTGTCAATTATTTTTATTTTAACCTCTTACTCTCTATTTAGATTCATTTCTAGAAATAAAGAACCTATAAAAAATGAACTCTTCAAGTATTTTACAATTCAGGTATTTATTATTCCTTCAATTTTTTTCTATGTTGATGCATTGCATGATTTGGATAGAGTAAATGATGGGCAATACTTTTTTGTGATATTCGAGCTTTTCCCATTAAGTAGTTTTTCATTCCTTTTCCTTGGGATAATTATTGACTTAGTAAGAAATATTAAAACTAAACAGAATATAAAAAGCGGGCGGCTAATGTTATAAAACACTTTTAATAATCACTTTCCACCCCTTCGGGATACAACCAAATATTATGCTCTGTCATTAGAAGTTCTATATCTTGTGTTTTAAGTTCGATTTCCGTACCATCTTCATCATCCATTCTATCAAATCGATCGAGCGTTTTATAAATTTCGCCGTAAAAATTTCGTTCAAAAAATAGATTGTCCAAATTTGAATTAAGCCTAGGTTCGTTTATTTTGACAAAGATTTTTCTGATTTGAGGGTAGTAAAACCAACAGATTTCTTTCTTTTGTTTAGTAATTGAATCAAAATAGATTGGGGCTAGACCTAATATTCTTGTTTCAGAAAGTTTACGATTTTTATCAAAAAAGAAATCTTCTTTTATTCGAAAACCGATGATATCTCCCTCGAAATTCTTGAGCCGATTATGGTTAGAAACAAGTGAGAAGTTGGATGTGTCGTAGCAGATTATTTCCTTATTTTCCAATGCGTCATTCAATGATTTGAAAATTCCATTCGATGAGAATTTATTGTTTTCGAAAAGTATTTCCCGGTACAAGCGTTTGCTAAAAATAAAATCATCACTTGTTACGTAAGCATTTTCTTTATAACCATCTTTATCCAATCCCAAAGGTGGATTAATTTCACGTTGAACAAACGATACTAATTTGTTCGACGAAGGTTTCGGAATCAACTGTTCAAATTCCAAAGGTGAATGATAAAGACGTTGTAATACTATTTTATTTGTTTCGTTTTCGTCATAGACTGTCCAATATCCTATTCTGCAATTGTTTTTCATCTCGCCTTTTACAAGTGGAATCTTCTCATTGTTTACTTTTTTATACACATTAAAAGCACCGTC
Source organism: Crocinitomicaceae bacterium (assembly GCA_040379905.1). Classification (GTDB taxonomy): domain Bacteria; phylum Bacteroidota; class Bacteroidia; order Flavobacteriales_D; family Crocinitomicaceae; genus UBA952. Next base: position 519 of record JBEIKF010000041.1, on the reverse strand, counting down.
AAGTTGCCCATTTCTCGTTGTATATTCAACTAGTTTACCATTCAGTTCAATGGATTGTATTTTGATATTTTCCTGATAAATTGGAAGTGAATTGGATAAGGATTTTAAACTGATATCTGACTGAATTTCATCTTGGTTTGTGTATTTATCAAAGTAATCTGACCTACTTACTTCTATTAACCGAAAACCAACATCTGCATAGCCTTCATCAGCATAACAAGGGAATGTCGATGAAATTTTAACAGGGTCAGCTAATGATATTCTAAACGATTGTCCAATCACACATTTTCTTTTCATTACTTTCGGCTGATATTTTTTGTGCTTATGAAAAAATCCTACAGGAAACTCTCCTCGTTTAAAAAAATCGTAAGCTGATTCATCATAGGCATTTAAAGTCCAATCCAATAGGATGTCCTTTGATGAAGGCTTTCGCTCTTCGTTCATACTAATCCACTCAAAAACGGTAGGTAACCGATATTTGATTTTCTCTTTGTTTTGAACGGTTGTGTACCAACGAGC
>JBEIKF010000040.1:0-9106 GCA_040379905.1 Crocinitomicaceae bacterium | reverse complement strand
GTTAAAGGGGATAGTCTATTTCAATCAATCGCTGCAGCATCGATTTTGGCTAAAACCTATAGAGATGATTTCATGTTGAAATTAGACGAAGAATTTCCCGAATACAATTGGAAGAAAAATATGGGATATCCCACAAAAGAGCACCGGGAAGCAATACAAAAGTTTGGTGCCACAAAATATCACAGAATGTCATTTAAACTTTTGGCGGACCCCCTTCAACTGAGCATATTTTAAACTATTTTTTTCTTGCCTGAAATAAAAAATGGATATTTATTTTTGTACTTATGACTAATATGAGAAAAGTCCTTTTTATTGATACAGTGCATTCAATTCTCGAGGAACGCCTTTCAAATAGAGGATTTCATTGCATTGATGGAACAAAAATGTCTAGAGAAGAAATTCAATTTGAATTAAAAGACGTATTTGGAATAGTCATACGTGCAAGGTTTACATTAGACAAAGAGTTTTTATTCAGTGCCTCGCAATTGAAGTTTATAGCCCGGTCTGGATCAGGTCTAGAAAACATAGATCAAGTTTATTGCAAGGAAAGAAAAATTGAACTTTTCAATTCACCTGAGGGAAATCGAAACGCTGTTGGTGAGCACGCTTTAGGAATGCTTCTCTCGTTGTTGAATAAACTACCTCAAGCGAATAAACAAGTTAAAGATGGGATTTGGGATCGTGAAGGGAATCGAGGTGAAGAATTAGATGGAAAGACCATTGGGATTATTGGTTATGGAAATAATGGATCTGCATTTGCTAAAAAACTAAGAGGTTTTGATGTTAAAATATTGATTTACGATAAATATAAAACTGGTTTTGGTGATCATTTCGTTCAAGAAGGCACCCTACAAGCCATTTTTCAACAAGCCGATATAGTTAGCTTTCACATTCCTCTTAATAAAGAAAATAAGTATTTCGCTAACCAATCTTTTTTTAATTCCTTTAGTAAACCCATTCGACTTTTGAACCTATCACGGGGAAAAATTGTAAACACAAAAGATATGGTTCTAGCTTTAAAAGAAAAAAAGGTAATCGGCGCTTGCCTTGATGTTTTGGAATTTGAAACGAAAAGCTTTGAATCATTTTTTGAACAGCATCTTCCAGAAGAATTTAATTACCTAATTCATTCAGATAACGTTATTTTATCTCCACACGTTGGTGGTTGGACCATCGAGAGCTACTTTAAGCTCAGTAATGTACTAGCTGATAAAATCTTGGACTGGGATGAACAACATACGGAAGAATAACAAGTGACTTTATAAAAGTCAAGTAACATCATCATCCCCCCAATTGGATAAAAAATCATCCAATTCTCTTCTATCTTTCTTTGTTGGTTTTCCGTCCGTTTGTCGATAATTTCGCTGTGCTTCATGATAAAGCTTCAATTTTTCGATCTCTTCTTGAGGCGTTAAATCGACTAAAAAATTGGAAACTAATTGGGCGCCTACACGTTTGTCGGTAAACCCAACTGCTTTAAAAGTAAAAGTAGCTGTATTCTTCTGAACACTAATTAAATCATTCAATTTTACCTCTCGGGATGGCTTTATAGATTCACCATTCACTTTGATTTTTCCTTTTGAAATTAATTCAGATGCCAACGAACGGGTCTTTGCAAGTCGCACGCACCATAAATACTTATCCCATCGCAATTTCATCTCGTGTTTTTTTCGGAAGCGAATTCAGTACCAAATTATAAGAATGATCTATCAATTCCTTCAACAACTGATCATCCAAATCACTAAAAAGTAGAATTGTATTCCAATGCTTTTTATTCATGTGGTAACCGGGTTGAACCGCAGCATATTCCTCCCTCAACTCAATTGCCTTCTCGGGATTACATTTTAGGTTAATCGATCTAAAACTAGCAACATCAGTTAAAGCGAAAATCTTTGTTCCAACCTTAAAAACGAGGGTTTGCTCATCGAAGGGGAAGTGTTCAGAAACCCCTTTCTTTTGGAGGCAATAAGCGTAAAACTCCTCAATATTCATTAATGAATAGCTGGAGCCATATCTTGGTGGCCAAGCGCGTAGAGCATTTTTGTATGTTCTCTTAGGGCTTTGTAAAACGTATTGTAAGAGTGATAGGGCAGGTTAAATTCCTGCGCTGTATCGCGAACAATATTTGCTATTTTGCTATAATGAATATGGCATATATTTGGAAACAAGTGATGCTCAACCTGATAATTTAGACCACCGACATACCACGAAAACAATTTTGCCTTTGGCGCAAAGTTGGCGGTATTATAAAGTTGATTAACAGCCCAATCCGCATCAATGTTCCCTGAGTCATCTGGCATCGGATAATTGGATGTCGGAACTACATGAGCCGGTTGGAAAATTGCAGCTAAAATAAACCCAGAAATAAATTGCATAAAAAGGTATCCGATTAATGTCACATACCAATGCGCTGGACTAAACAAGAAAGGAAGCAATAAAAATAACACCGCGTAAAAAACCTTACTAATTATTATAATGGTTAGGTGTTTGGAAAAAGAAAGACCCTGCGATTCTACTAACCCCATTTTCTTGTAACGTGCAGCTTGCTTATAATCCTTACTAACAAACCAAACTAATGTCATTAGACTATAAAAAAACCAAGCATATATATGTTGAAAACGATGAATTTTCAGTCTTTTTTTGTGAGGTGAAAATCTTAAAAAAATCGCAGGAGGATCAATATCCTCGTCGATTTCAGTCACATTGGTATAGGTGTGATGGAGCACATTGTGTTGAATTCTCCAATTTACATCATTTCCTCCAACAAGAATTACTACTTTTCCAATTATATTATTAATAATTTCATTTCGCGAATAGGCCCCGTGATTAGCATCGTGCATTACCGACAAACCTATGCCCGCCATTCCGACACCCATTAACGCCCAACAAAGGAGGTAAATCCAATTTGATATACCAGAAACAAAAAGTACCGAAAACGGGATGAAGTAAATCAACATCATGCAGATTGTCTTAAAAACCATAGCGCTGTTAGCGTGTCTCGAAATATTTCTCGTCTTGAAATAGTCGTTAACTCGTTGACGAAGCACCTTGTAAAACTCAGAATTATGTTCTTTAGAAAATGTTACGTTTGTATAGTTCATAAAATAATTTAGAAAACAAAGTTACCCAATTATGCAATACTAGTTTCATTTAATTTGTTAATGTATTAATTACAATTAACTCGCAAGGCCTTGAAGCATGCAGAATTTATAGTAAGCGCTTTTATTATTGATTAATTGCTCGTGGTTTCCTCTTTCAATAATTTCGCCTTTTGATAAAACAATTATTTCATCAGCATTTTTTATGGTGCTCAATCTATGTGCAATTACAAAAGATGTTCTGCCTTTCATTAAGGTTTCTAATGCCTCTTGAACCAGCTTTTCAGATTCCGTATCCAAGGCAGAGGTAGCTTCGTCAAGAATTAATATATCCGGATTCTTGTAAAGGGCTCTTGCAATATTTAATCTTTGTTTTTGACCACCTGAAAGTTTATTCCCCCTTTCACCGATTATGGTGTCATATCCCTTTTCAAGTTCGTGAATAAAGGAATGAGCATTTGAAGCTATTGCGGCGTTTTTTATTTTGGAAAAATCGGGGTTTTCATCACCAAAGGCAATGTTTTCAGAAACTGAAACATTAAATAATATTGATTCTTGAGTTACAATACCACTTAAATTTCTCAAATCATAAATCTTAAGACTTCGAATATCAGCGCCATCAATAAAAATAGCGCCTTCAGTAACATCATAAAATCGAGACAACAAATCCATAAGTGTTGATTTTCCACTCCCTGATTCACCAACAATGGCTACGGTTGTTCCTTTCTTTATTGTCCAATTTATATTATTTAGGACTTTTTCGGAATTGTTGTAACTAAATCCAACGTTTTCAAAAATGATTTCATTCTTAAATTCTGTTGTAGAAATAGGATTTGAACATTCATTTATTTTTTCGTCACAATTCAAAATTTCATTTATTCTATCCAAGGAAACGCGTCCCTTATTTATTACGGCAACACCGCTCGAAACAGATTGAATTGGACGCAATAATTGTGAAAAAAGCACAATGAACGTGATGAATAATTCTCCTGTTAAGGCGTGCTCCTTATTAACCGGATCAATGATTTGTTTCCCCCCAAACCAAACAAGGCACATCATAACTCCTGCACCAATCGTTTCATTCAGCAAAGAGGAAACATCCTTTTTCCTAATTGTTTTTGATGTTAGTTTTTGATGTCTAAAATTTATCTTTTCAAATACCTTTGACATAAAATTAAGCGCATTAAAGGACTTAATTATTCTTACGCCAGATAAACTTTCATCAAACGATGATGTTAATAAACCTAATTGATGTTGGCCTTGTTTTGCAGTTCGTTTTAGGCTTTTTCCAACAATAGAAATGACAAATGCAGAAATTGGTAAAAGGAAAAAGGAAACTAAAGTAAGTTCAGGACTAATGAAAAATAAAGTAAGAACATGAATTACAATAGAAATAGGATCTCTAAAAATCAATTCCAACGTGCAAACTACTGCATTTTCAACTTCGCCAACATCGTGACCCATTCTCGTTAATAGATCCCCTTTACGCTGATTTGAATGATATGATAAAGGCAGACGAATCGACTTAGCGAAAATATTATCACGAATGTCTTTTACAACCCTGGCGCGCAAATCTGACTGAAACCAAATGGCGAAATAACGAGAAAGATTTTTTAGAAGAAAAGCACAAAAAACCAAAACACAAACAATAAATAACGCTGTTTTTGGATCAGAATTTACTAGGCGACCCATTTCGTAATTATAACGATCGGTTAAATAACCTGGTAAATCCATAATGCTTCCTTCGTAACGAGGGGGAATTAATTGTTTTTTGGTGCCGTTTGAACTGAATATAAGCTGTAAAAAAGGAATGAATAAAACCAAAGAAAGGAGGTTGAAAACTGTAAAAAGCAAGTTGCCAAGAATGGTTAGAATGGCAAGCAAACGATATTTAAACGCGAATCCAAAAATCTGTGAAAAGGCTTTCATATTTGATTATCTTAATTGGATTCGAATTATCCAAAAAAAAATTAGTTTCTACAAAGATAACCAATGATTTAGTTATGCAGGCACCTTTGAAACCCCGAATATTGATTACATTTGAATAAAACTTGTTTCATTGAAAAACAGTGTTTCGGTTGTCATTCCAAATTACAATGGAGAAAACATCATTGTAGAAACGATTAATTTTGCGGTTGAAGCATTAAAAACAAGCAGATTAACGAGCTATGAAATCATCGTAAGTGATGACGCATCAACTGATCAATCAATTTCCATAATTAAAGAAACCTTCAAGGAGGTAATCATTGTAGAATCTGAAAAAAATACTGGATTTTCAGGAAATGTTAATAGAGGTGTTAATTATGCAACAAAGGAGTTGGTTTTGATCCTAAATTCAGACCTTCATTTGGAGAAAGGATATTTTAATTCCCAATTGCCCTTATTTCATGACGATAAGGTTTTCGGTGTTATGGGTAGTATTAAAGACCCCAAAACATTAAACCTTCAAGATGGAGCAAAATTACCAATTCTAAAATTCAATATGTTTATATTGAGTAATAAAAATAAGTTCTCAGAATCCAACGTTATACCCACATTTTTCCTCTCAGGAGCAAATGCACTTGTTCGCAAAGATTACTTCCTAAAAATAGGTGGGTTTTGTGAGCTTTTTAATCCATATTATTCCGAAGATGTCGATTTGGGAATTAGAGCTTGGAAAATGGGATGGGAATTATATTTTCAACCAAATGCAATTTGCTATCACACTGTTTCAACGACAATCAAAAAGATTTCGAAAGAAAAAGTTGTTATAACAGCTAAAAGGAACAAATACATTTTACACGCCCTGCATTTACCAAAACATTTATTGATTGTATATGACTTAAATCTAATTATTATCTCTTTAGTCCGAATGATTTTTGGGAATACGCTTTACTTTAAAGCTATGCGGGATTATTTCGCTTTAAAAAAAGAGATAAAACAGGAGCGTTTTAAATTTTTTAACCTCAACAGAAAACAGAAAAAACTCCAATTAAATCGAGTAATCAATAAAATCAAATCTCTTGACTGACATTAGTCGACTCTTATTTCTTACCTTTGCCTTATGGGATCAATCCGTCAAAATAAAATTGAGTCAGTGATTCAAATAGAACTTTCGACTTTCTTTCAACAACACGCGGCAGAAGTTTGTCTTGGGTCTATGGTTACAGTTACTGTTGTTCGCGTGACGCAAGATCTTTCATTGGCAAGATGCTACTTAAGTTTTTTCTTAGGGCCTGAAAAAGAAAAGGTTTTAGAAAATATTAAAGCAAATTATGGTAAAATCCGAGGGGAGGTTGGAAAACGACTTAAAAATATGCACAAGATTCCAGAACTTACTTTTTTCATAGACGATTCACAAGATTACGCAGAAAAAATTGACCAATTACTTAAAAAGTAAATCCAATTAACGTTCCGTTATACATAGCGCTGCGATACCTTCGCTCAACCAAAAAAAAGAGCATTGTTACGCTGATAAGTCGAATTTCAATTGTAGGGGTTGCAGTTATTACAGCCGCCTTGGTGATAATTCTCTCCGCCTTTAACGGCATGGAAAAAATGATTCAAACCATCTACAGTGAATTCGATACCGATATTTCAGTTTCAGTAATAAAAGGTAAAACTTTTAACGAATCTCAGGTGAAGTGGGCTGCGCTTTCAAAAATCCAAGGAATAAAATCCTACTCACGTGCCATGGAAGAAATCGTGGTTCTAAGACACGAGAAAAAATGGGTCAGCGCCACACTCGTGGGTGTAGAGAATAATTTTTTGGACGCAATTGAAATCAATAAAAAAAATGAAAATGGTGAATTCACCCATCTAATAACTGGTGAAGGAATTATTCAAGATCCACAAAATGGACAAAGTTTGGGGTTAATTGGAGCGGGATTAATGCAAAAATTGAACTTAATTATTGGAAATACAAATGAACGAGAATCGATTTTAGTATATGCCCCAAAAAGAAATGTGAAAATCCGGCCAGGAAAAACACCGTTCCACACCGATAGAATATTTGTTTCGGGCTCAATCAATTACAACAGAGAGGTTAATGATGAAAAAGTTATTTGGCCACTAAAAAATGTCCGTGATTTATTGAGATATGACAACGAACTGACACATATCCATATTGACGTAGACCATAACTCAGGCTTCAGCAATGACGAAATAAAAAGAAAAATAAGTTCAGTTTTAGGTCCAAATTTCAAAGTCAAAACAAATTATGAGAAAAATGAACTAATTTATCAAACAAGCAAATCCGAAAGATTAGTCGTCATTGTAATCATGATCTTTATTTTCATTCTAGCTTCATTCAACCTTATCGCTTCCTTAACTATGTTGATTTTCGAAAAAAAAGAAAACATGAATACATTGAAAATTATGGGTTTTTCGGATAAAAACATTTTTTGGATCTTTCTTTATGAAGGCCTTCTTATTTCAGGATTCGGAATGCTAATTGGTCTGATATTAGGATACATCGTTTGTTTTATTCAAAATAAATTTCAGTTAATTGTTATTCGTGAACAACCATTTACCCCTTTTCCAATTTCTTTTTCTTGGGGAGATTTCTTCTTGATACTTATTTCGTTGGCTACATTAAGTTTCCTCTTTAGCTATTTCCCCGTTCGCGTTTTGATTCGCAATTCAAAAAATTAATTATTATTCAATTAATTTATTCATATAAAAAGTAGTATATTTGCGCCCAAATTTAAAAGGCTTAAAATGTCATCAATCAAAGGTAAAATCTCGCAAGTAATTGGTCCAGTAGTGGACGTTCGTTTTGAAAGAGGAACGGCTCTTCCAAATATTTATGATGCCCTTGAAGTATTCAAGGTAGATGGGACTCGTGTCGTTCTAGAAGTTCAGTCACACGTTGGAGAGAACGCAATACGCGCAATCTCAATGGACTCAACAGATGGATTTACACGTGGAATGGAAGTGGTTTCAACTGGAACTTCAATAAAAATGCCGACTGGTGATAAAATTAAAGGTCGTTTATTCAACGTGGTTGGTGAAGCTATTGACGGAATCAATATGGTTGATAACGCAAATGGTTTACCGATACACAGAGAAGCTCCAAAATTTGATCAATTATCCACTGCAACAGAAATATTATTTACCGGAATTAAAGTTATCGACTTGATTGAGCCTTATGCAAAAGGTGGTAAAATCGGACTTTTTGGTGGTGCTGGTGTAGGTAAAACCGTACTAATTCAGGAATTAATCAACAACATTGCTAAAGGTCACGGTGGTTTATCCGTATTTGCAGGTGTGGGTGAAAGAACCCGTGAAGGAAACGACTTACTTCGTGAAATGTTAGAGTCGGGAATTATCAAATACGGTAAAGACTTTATGCATTCAATGGAAGAAGGCGGATGGGATTTAACGAAAATTGACCTTGAAGAAATGAAAGAGTCGAAGGCAACGTTTGTATTTGGTCAAATGAATGAGCCTCCTGGAGCACGCGCACGTGTTGCACTTTCAGGTTTGACGCTAGCTGAATATTTCCGCGATGGAGAAGGAGATGGACAAGGAAAAGACATTCTTTTCTTCGTTGACAACATTTTCCGATTTACTCAGGCAGGTTCTGAGGTATCAGCTTTACTAGGACGTATGCCATCGGCGGTAGGGTATCAACCAACTCTAGCGACAGAAATGGGTGCTATGCAAGAGCGTATTACCTCAACAAAAAGTGGTTCGATTACTTCAGTGCAAGCGGTTTACGTACCTGCGGATGACTTAACGGATCCAGCCCCAGCCAATACATTTGCTCACTTGGATGCGACAACGGTACTTTCTAGAAAAATTGCCGAGCTTGGAATTTATCCTGCGGTTGATCCACTTGATTCAACATCACGTATTCTTACTCCTGAAATCGTTGGTGAAGAGCATTACAATTGCGCACAACGCGTTAAAGTTACGTTACAACGCTACAAAGAACTTCAAGATATCATTGCAATTCTAGGTATGGATGAATTATCTGAAGAAGATAAATTGGTTGTGCATAGAGCTCGTCGTGTTCAACGTTTCTT
>JBEIKF010000039.1:0-9179 GCA_040379905.1 Crocinitomicaceae bacterium | reverse complement strand
ATTTCACCTTCTGAAATTAATTCGTCATACTTGAAAAATCTGAAGGTCTTTTCGGTTAAATCCAAGTCGTAAAAACTATTTACGCTCCTTAATTCTTGTGAAGCTATTTCATTGTTTATTAAGTCTAGGATCGTTGAGTCAAAACCACTTACATCTATAACTTCAGTTACGTGTATTTTAAGTTTTTGGGCCTTAGTAATCATTGAAATCAGAACAAAAACAATAATACAAGTAGCTTTCATTTTTTTCAAATTTGAATTCCAATTATTTTATTATATGATTTCAATTTATAATTGTTATGCCGCAAATTGGTTACATAAAAACAAGTAAAGTTTTTGTCTAATTCCAAAAAAGTAATTCGGAATTATTAAGCTAGATATTTAGTGACCTCGCCAGGAATCGAACCTGGATCAAAAGTTTAGGAAACTTCTATTCTATCCGTTGAACTACGAAGTCTTTCGGTAAAATTAATAATTATCCCTTTCCCAAAGTTGACAAAACCTCTTCCAATGTTTTCCAAACATCGATTGCAGCTTTGTCCCAACTGAAAATTTGGCCTCTATTGAGGCCTTTTCCTTTTAAATCGTTTAGTAAACTTTCATTCTCCAAGAGTCGAAACATTCCATTGGCAATGTCTTCAACATTAAAGGGATCGCAATAAATGGCCGCATCATCAGCAACCTCAGGCAAGCATGTGGCATTTGCAGTAAGGATCGGAGTACCACAACGCATTGCTTCAACTAGCGGAATTCCAAATCCTTCAAAATAGGGAACATAAGTCAATGCCAATGCACTTGCCATGATTTTGGTCAATTCCGAACTATCTATATGACCAGTGAAAATGATTCTATTTTCGGATTCCTTTGAAATGTGTAACTTTTCGTCTTTCCACATGGCGCTCCCGACAATGACCAATCGAATTTCGGAGTTCTTTTTTGAAACGACTTCAAATGCTTCAATCAATCGTTTCACATTTTTTCTTGGATGTAAGGAACCTACAAAAAGAAAAAAGGGATTTCCATCAGTATATTTATTTCGAATCGCTTGTTGTTCAAAAGGTTCAATTGGTTGATATGCGTCATTAGACCCATTGTAAATTACCTTGATTTTTTCTTTTGGAATTCCATATGTTTTGTGAATGTCATTTTTCGAATATTCTGAAACAGTGATTATTTGTTTCGCTTTTCTGGCGAATTTTGGAAAGAAAAACCGAAAGTATTTTGAAACTATCCACGGTAAATCTTTTGGATTATGCTCAAAATTTAGATCGTGAATTGTCGCGATTTGTGGCACATTCGAACCGAGACTACAGAAACCATCTGGTGACCAAAATAAATCAACTTTATGCTTTCGCAAAGCTCTTTTTAATGAAAATTCAAACCAAATTACATAGAGAAAAGGATGTCGGGTAGGAGGGGAGAGCACAATTGGAGTGACATTTTCACTAAAAACATATTTTGGATCGTAGGATCTATCAAAAAAAAGGTAGAATTCGTGTTCAGGATGACTTTGACAAATCCGCTTTGTTATTTCCAACGTGTATTGACCAAAACCTTCGAGTTTATTGGAAAGTAAATTCCGCGTATTTATTCCAATTCTCAAAACTAAAATTGATGTATGTAATTGAACTGCTTCTCTCTTCCAATGGTTGTTTCAGGACCGTGTCCACAATAAACCGTTGTATCGTCAGGTAATTTAAACATCTTTTCAAAAATTGATTTCTTCAAAATTTCTAGATCACCTCCAGGCAAGTCGACTCTACCAAAACTCCCTTGAAATAAAACGTCACCATTAATAACGAATTTACTTGATTCATTGTAAAAAACGACATGTCCAGGACAGTGACCGGGTGTATGAAATACCTTCAATTCGATGTCTTCAAATTTTAAGGAATTTCCGTGTTCTAATTCAAATTCAGGATCAGGAGAGGGCTTGTAGGCTTCAAAACCATATACATGCGCATAGCTTTCTACCATTTTTAATGTTTTTTGGTCCTCTTTATGTAAGTATATTGGAATTTTGAAACGATTAGAACAGAATTGATTTCCCAAAACATGGTCAAGGTGGGCATGCGTATTCAATATTGCTAGTGGAGTAAGTTCGTTATGCTCAATGAAATTTTCGAGTTCTTTTTCCTCATGTGAGAGATAACATCCCGGATCTATAATAACAGCGTACTTATTATCGGAATGAATAACGTATGTGTTTTCCTGAAATGAGTTGAATTGAAATGACGTAACGTGTAACATGTCACAAAGTTAAAAAGTCTAACGCAATAAATTGACATGACCCGTTAGTTGGTATCTTCGAAGTTGAAAATCATCATAGATCAATTTCCAAGTGTACGTTCCATCGGGGCATTTCTCTCCATTATATGTTCCGTCCCAGAATTCATCAGTTGAATGCAAAGTCCCTATTAGTTCTCCCCATCGATTGAAAATCGAGCATTCCATTTCTTTTATGTTACCTCCATAAATCCTAAAAACATCGTTTAATTGGTTATCATCAGGAATGAACGTATTGGGAACATATACAACTGCATCATACGTAATATTTACGTAGCTTGAAGAAGAGCAACCATTGATATCCATGAAATTAACAAAGTAGGTAATGTTTTGATCTGGCGTGGCAATGGGATTCGAACAATTTACACAGGATAAAAACTCAGGAGGACTCCATGTGAACAATCCAGGAGTGTGCGAAACTGCATCAAGTTGAATTTCATCTCCATAAAAAGCGTTAATACTTGGTGTAACTTGTAAAGTAGGATTAGGAAATAGTGCAACTTCTACAAATGCAGTGTCTTTGCAACCATTTAAGTCGGTACCAACTATCATGTAGTTTGTGCTTTGAGCCGGCTTAACTTGAGCGATATTTTCATTAACCCATAAAATGCTATTCATCGGATACCATTGGTAAAATTGACCGCCTGATGCCCAGATAGATGCAGTTTCGCCTGGACAAATTATGGTGTCGCTTCCAGCAACTATGTTTGCCTCTACTAATGCAATGAAAACTGAGTCAGGAACAGTACCACAGGCGTTCGTTACATCACAATAGTACCATTGATTTGTGGGCGGATTTACTGTTACAAGAGGACCACTTAATGTATTGATAAACAAATTGGGATTCCAAGAATAAGTATCACCGCCTGATGCGAGAATAGATATGGAAGAACCGATGCACATATTCAAAGAATCAGGGAGAACTGGAGCAGGTGAATCATAAAACACAGAAACGGTAACCGAATCTTGATTCTCACAGCCGTTGGGACTAATCGTGTTTACGGTATAGGTTATGGTTGAGGTGGGTGTAGAAATAGGACTTGAAATATTCGCATTGTCGAGAAATGTTGGTGGCGTCCATGTCACAGAACCATTTGTGAATACTTGAAGTCCCACTGATCCTCCAATACAAATGCTTGTGTCAGGTGAGACACTTATTGAATTATCAAACACTTCAAGCGTTACTGGCACTGTAATTGACCCGCAGCTGTCCGAGATTATTACATTAAATGTGGTCGTTACAGAAACTGTAGCTGTTGGGTTGTAGACATTTGGATTATCCAGTAAACTGGCAGGTGTCCAACTATAATTGGCTCCGCCAAATGCCTCAAATTGAAATGATTCGCCTGGGCAAATCGGTCCAGAAGGTTGAACAACACCTCCTTGAAATGAACCAATGTTAACAGTAATGGTAACAGAGTCAGAGCTGAAACAACCATTCGTATCATACACTACTAAGGTAACATCATAAATCCCCGGTTCTGTATATTGATAGATTGGTTCGAATTCTGTGGAGCTATTTCCATCTCCAAAATCCCAAGTGTATGCATTCCCATTCGTACTATTGTTTTGAAAATAAACTGATTGAGGAATACAAATTAATGGAGCTGGTTGAGCTGCGGCTGCCTGGATTGTGCTTAATTCAAATTTAAAAGTAGCCATATTGCAATTTGAGCTATTATTCGTCGGAGACCAACTTCCCGGTGTGCTCGTGAATCCATAGTCATTACCACCGCATGCTCCACAAACGGCATGGTAGATTCTACCTGATTTATCAAAACGACTCGTGCCTCCATCGACATGATTGTAGCTACTGTTAGTTCCTCCCATGAATGTCGCATATTTCAGAGCGCTTGCATCTTGGTCTAGAACGGCAATGTAAAAGTTGTTTCCATTCGTAACGGGTTGAAAGGCATCAAATGTGCATTGAAAACCGTTACTTGTAGAGGAAGAGGCTTGCCCACTTTGATTTAAAATACCTCCCCATCCTGCTAGGTAAATGTCATAACAATCAGAAACCAAAAAAGCAGTAGGAGAAATTTCAACACTACCATGAGCCCCACCAATCATTGTGGTCCAAGATATAGATTGTAAATCTGAAGAATATTTTCGAACAAATTGACCCGAGTTAGGAGTTCCATAACATCCAGGTGAAATTGCCCAATTTGATTCAGTTTGGCCATATACATAGACGAAATTATCAATATCTGTATCTACAAAATATGTTTGATCATATTCACCAAGCCCCATATAACTTCCTGAAATGAATTGACCACTGGATTGATTCAGACGCAATACATAACCATCCGAAATTCCTCCGTTAAAACTGAGGTCATTTCCCGCTGAAATTGGCATCGAAAAAGACGAGCTTCCACCTGCAACATAAACAGACCCATTTGCTGAAACGGTAACTGAATTTCCTGTCTCTAAACCACTTCCTCCAAAATAAGTGCTCCATAATAGAGAACTTAAGTTTGAGTTTAATTTAAAAATTACAGCATCTTGTCCACCAGAAAGCGTCGTTTGGCTTCCTGAAATTGTTGGGAAATTGGAGGAGGCTGTTGTACTCGCAATGTATACATTTTGATTATTATCCAAAATGATTTCTCCTCGAAATTGGTCACCGTAATTGTAATTCAATGAATTTGTATTGAGTCCATCCGTGTTGCTTCCACCAATGTATGTTGTCGATAATAGCGTTGTTCCATTTGGACTTAATCTGGCAACATAAATATCAGCACCGTTGAATTCTAATGAGTTTTCCAATTCCGATGGACCACCATTGTGTGAGTTATCATAGGGTGAACCGGCCATCGGGAAATTCACAGATGAAGTCACTCCATATATATACAGTTCGCCATTTGGAGCACAAACAATAGAATGAGGAGTTTCGTTTCCGCTTCCACCAATATAGGTAGAATACAAAATACTCGTTCCCGAAGCATTGTATTTGGTGATGCCAACATCCATTGGAAATGTCCCAGTTCCTGAATTAAAACTTACATCATAAGCTCCAGTGGATAATGGATAACCAGTTCCAAATACAATTCCTCCCCCAAATAAATTCCCATTAATGTCTGGAGTCGCAGTAAATCCCCAATTGTCAGCTGTTGATCCAGTAAAAGTAGAAAACGTTAAACTTGGATCTATTATTAATTCCTCATTTTTGTCATAACCATCTGGAAAGAAAAAACCGATAACATCATTTTCAATCGAAAAGGAACACGACACTTGCTTCTTTACCCCATTTGAAGAGGTATTCCAAGCTACAGGTTTCGAATGAATTATGTCACCAAAACGCTGTTTGATTCTCAAATTTCCATCAGAATCAATCGATATTGATTCAGCTCCTGAAAATTTGAATTTTATTAGGTTTGGATTTCCATTTGGCATCACCCTGAAATTATAAGAAAGTTGATCTTTATCAGTTGAATAAAATAAATCGATATCTGAATAAAATTCAGAATAAGTGATTTCGGAGTATGAATAAATAGTTGATTTCCATTTGGATTTATTAGAACCTAGGATGAAGTTTTTGTAATGAGAAGAGGGGTTTTTCTCAATTTTTGCGCAACTTGAATTGCTGCCAATAAATTCTTGTTTAATAACATGATAAGAGATGCCTTTTAGTTCTTCAGAATGGTTGACATGCTCTGAGTGATTATGATCAAGGGCATTTGTCAGATAATAGGTCAGACCGGTCTCTTCCAAATATAATTTCCCTTGATTCAAATCCATACTATAACGGATGCGTTCATCCCATTGTCCTCTGTTTGGTGTCATCCAAATGGATTGCGTTGACGCTTTTAGCGAAATAAATAGTATTAATATGACTAAGGCCTTCCTCAAGTAGTGTAAAAATACAATTATACTACGTATCAAACAGCAAAAAAGTTGTTTGGTTGCCTTTAAAGATTAAACAGTTTCGGTTATTTGGCCAATATTATTTTATTTTTGTAATATTGAAACTTAAACTATAAAATATGAATTTCTCCAAATTATTTTTCTTTTTCATCTTTTCTATCGCGATTAACTTTTGTTCTTTTTCCCAAAATTATTCGAGAGTAAAAGTTTTTGGAACGAACGAAGAGCTTTTGAAACTTGGAAACTTAGGTGTGACAATGGATCATGGTATCCGAAAAGAAGGATTGTTTTTTATTTCAGATTTTTCAAAAGAAGAAATTTCAATCATGCAAGCGTATGGTTATGAATATGAAATACTGATTGCTGATGTAGAAAGTTATTATATTGAGATTTTAAATAATCCGAGTAAAGAGTCTGATAATGTTCTGAAAAACACCAATTGCACAGGTACGGGTGGCGGTGGATCTGCTGTGTTTTCTCCGGCTACACCATCCAATTTCAATTTAGGAACAATGGGTGGTTATTTGAAATACAACGAGATGCTTGCTGAATTAGATGCAATGGCAACCCAATTTCCGAATTTGATAACAGTTAAGGCGCCAATCTCTACCTTCTTAACTGCTGGAAATAGACCCATTTATCATGTTCGAATCTCTGATAACCCAAATACAAATGAATCGGGTGAACCGAAAGTATTATATACAGCAATTCATCATGCTCGAGAACCAATGAGTTTAATGGAAACCATTTTTTACATGTGGTATTTGTTAGAAAATTACGGAACAAATGACGAGGTAACTTATTTAGTTAATAATACGCAAATGTTTTTTGTGCCATGTATCAATCCGGATGGGTATGTATACAACGAAACTACAAATCCAAATGGTGGTGGAATGTGGCGTAAAAATCGACGAAATAATGGAAACGGAACATTTGGAGTCGATTTGAATAGAAACTATTCATATGGTTGGGGTACAACAGGTACAAGTTCAACTCCGAGTAATGATACCTACTGTGGGCCTTCTGCTTTTTCAGAGCCAGAAACACAAGCAATGAGGTGGTTGGTTCAAAATAATGACTTCGAAATGGCTTTTAATGCACATACCTGGGCAGAAGAACTATTGTTTCCAATTGGTACAACTGACGCCGAATTTGCGCCTCATCACGATTATTTTCAAGATTATACGAATCATATGACTGAATTGAACGGATATTTTGCTCAAAAATCTTCTGGTTTGTATCCCGCATCCGGAGATTCGGATGATTACATGTACAAAGTTGATGTAGGGGTAAATCAAAAAGATACCGTCTTCGCTCATACCCCAGAGGTTGGAACAGCCTTCTGGCAGCCTTCTGCTCAAATAGTCGCAACATGTAAAGAAATGGTATTCCCGAATCTTGTTTTAGCCCATTTAACTAGAAATTATAATGTCGTAAAGGATTCAGATCCATCTGCAGTTCCCACGATAACAGGAAATTTCAACCATTCAATTAAGAGATTAGGTCGACAAGGAGGACCGGTTGTTGTGTCTATCGAGCCTCTGTTAAACATTGTTTCAGTTGGAAATTCGATTACATACAATTTGAATAGTCAGCAAACATTAACGGGTGCGATTGCCTATTCATTAAATCCTTCTATTCAGTTTGGTGATCAAATCAAATATATTTTGAAAACGGATAATGGTCTTTGGACTAAAAAAGATACAATTGTTAAATCATACGGGGCAATTACTCTTCAGGCTTTAGAAGATGCAACTTCGGTAACGAATTGGACTGGAAATTGGTCTACAACTACCTCAACTTTTGTTTCTCCTTCCAAATCGTTTTTTGATGGTTCAGCGAATAATTATTCGAATAATACCAATAAAACTTATACGTATGTCCCAACAATTAATTTAACCCAGGCTACGAATGCAATGGTTTCATTTTATGCAAAATGGGGAATTGAAACGGATTATGATTTTGTTCAATTTCAAGTTTCAACAGATGGTGGAACAACGTGGATTGGTCAGTGTGGTAACTATACCGTTACTGGAACAAGCGCCGATGGTAGCGTTCAGCCCAATGGTCAACCCGTTTATGAAGGAATTCAGTCAAGTTGGGTTTTAGAAGAAATTAATTTAAGTGATTATTTAGGTCAGCAAATTAAAGTACGTTTTCAATTGCGCTCGGACGTTGGACAAACCGCTGATGGTTTCTATTTTGACGATTTTAAAGTGTTTTATTCTGTTCCGTCGAATAATCCACCAACTGCATCTTTCACAATTCCAAATTCGATTTGTCAAGGTTCATCAATTTCTTTTACTGATTTTTCTACGAATTCACCTACAACATGGGCTTGGAATTTTGGGGATAATACTACCTCGAATCAACAAAATCCAACTCATACATATGCAACATCTGGTTCATATACAGTTTCGTTGACAGTTTCCAATAGTGCTGGATCAAACACAACTACCCAAAACATTGTCGTAAATACAGTTCCTGTTGTTACACTAACTTCTAGTGATACAGACAATGTTGTCTGCAATAATGAAGGGGTAATTCAACTTACACCAACGCCTACCAACGCTATTTTAACCGGAACTGGAGTCGCTAACTCAACTTTTGATCCTTCTTTAGCGAACGTTGGGTTAAATACGATAACCGCTAACTATACCGATGCAAATGGATGTCAAGGATCTGCACAACTTTCGATTATAGTTGAGCAATGTGCTTCTTTGGAGAATCAGCTTATTTCGTCAATTGCTATTTACCCCAACCCAACTTCAGGATTCTTTAAGATGAGTGGCTTTGACGAACAATCGCTTTATCGAATTACTGATTTCAATGGAAAAGTGCTTCAGGTTGGAACTGTTTCAAATAACATTGAAATAGCGATTCCAGATATTAGTTCTGGTTTCTACTATTTATTGGGTATATCCCAAGGTCAGCGTGTTAGTTTGAAAATTGCAGTTTTGAATTAAGACAGTTATTATTAAAACTCTTACTGTTCATTTGTAATTTTTCTATGGTTTAAAAAATCTAGTT
>JBEIKF010000038.1:0-9209 GCA_040379905.1 Crocinitomicaceae bacterium | reverse complement strand
GGGCTGGGAATTGTTGATGCGCTTTCAGGGAAAACGGGTTTTTTACCTTCCAACAGCGAAGCTCGTCGTGAATTGAAAGCGAATGCCATTTCAGTTAACAAGGAAAAAGTGGATGAGCAATTTATGCTATCGGAAGAACACCTCATCAATAACAAATATGTCCTTTTAGGTAAGGGTAAAAAGAATAATTACATTTTGTTCGTGGAGGATTAAATCCAATCACTTTTTTTGCCGAAACATTTTATCATCCTACTCCCCCCTTCGCAAGGGGAAGCACGAATTAATTTCATTTTTACCGAACTACCAAAACCTTCCCAACTTTCTTTCCTTTAGCTTCATTTTGAGCCGTCCAGATGAAATAAACTCCGCTGGCTACGGGCTTTCCTTCAAGGTTGTTTCCGTCCCAAGCAGCCGTTCCGCCATTTGAAGTGGTTTTGTAAATCAGATTTCCAGCTACATCAGTAATTTTCACATCTGAATCGTATCGAATTCCTTGAATAGTAATTGGGCCTAAATACCCTGGTCTAACTGGATTTGGAAATACTTTCGTGCTAGCATAATCCGGATCTTCGTAGGTAGCATCAGTGCGGTAGGAAACCAATCCTTTGTCGGTTATAATAAATAATTCACCCGTTGATTGGTCTAATTTTAAATCATAAATGATATCAGAAATTAGGGGGGAATTTTCGGTTGTATGTTGTTCAATTATCTCTGACCCATCCGGTGATAATAATAAAATTCCAGCATTTGCAGTAGCTATCCATTTTCGATTTCCTCCATCAACTTCTATGTCAGTAATATGTGTTGAACCAAGAACATACTCCACATTCCCTTCGTACTGAACTTTAATACGTTGTGCATCATATTCACCGGGATTTGCATCAAAAGATGAATTTCCGCTATATAAGATGGCAAATCCTGCATCGGTACCAATCCAAATCTCCCCCTCAAAATCAGCTGCTATTGCTGTTATGTTTTCTGAAGGTAAATTGCCATAGTTTTCACCTGATTTCAAGTTAATCCGCTTATCATCCGCCGTATTCGTAAGAGTTCCATTGATATTGTATCCAAATAAACCTGCATTATCGGTACCACACCAAATATTTCCATCGAAATCGATGATCATTTTTTTGGTGTATTTATTTTTTGCAGCAAAGCCCAAATCAAAATTATACCAGTTTCCATCTGTAGATTTAACGTTTAACGGTTTTTCTGAATAGCCGTTTAGAGCCCATAAATTCCCTTTTTCATCGTAACAAACATCTGACACCAGAGACCAACCATTTCCAACAGATGATAATTTTAAGGTTGAATTACTGTCAGTAAATACTTCGCCTTGTCCACCTTTAAAAATTGTTACTGGGACCTCAGAGTATGTGCAAGTCGCAAATTCATCCGTGTTCTTTGGATTGATAGAAACGTCTATGAAATCAAAAACATCGAGCCCTTGCCAGCAGTCCTCTTCAAAAACGTCCGTTAAGTCCCAATTCTCATTTTCAAAAAAATGAATGCCATTTCGAGAAAATCCTGGAAGTTTACCTACCAAATATCCCGAAGCAATAGCTAGTTTCCCGTTCTGAGAATCCATGGAATAAAAGTATTTATTCTTAGACCCAACGACGTTATATATGTCGTATGAAAGATAATTCGCAGGAAATAAAACTAGACCCAGTCGCAGATCAGAAATCCATACACCTGCCGAATTACTCGAAGACCTTGAAACTAAAAATTCTTTGTTAAAAGTTCCTGTGCCATAAAAAAGAACTTCATTAAAATTTTGATCCTGTTCAACGTAAGCACCATTCACGTTAAGGGCTAATTTTCCGTTATTCAAAACATTGATAGAATTAATTTTTGCCTGCCATGGAAATGAAGAAATAACTTGATATCCTGACGAAGTTAATTTGAGAACAGAATCAGCAGCTGAACCTTGAATTTGCATTAAAACAATAAGTTGTTCATTGAAATTCTTAATTTCTTTATATGTTACGCCGACTTGAGTTTGTAAACGTGAGTCAACGTCCCATTGTGAAGCATCTGCCAATGCCGCATTAGATAAAAGTCCAACCAAAAGTTTTGTAGGTGATAAGGCATAAATACTATCTCCAACAAAACAAATGTCATTAACCGCCTCCAATGAATTGGTAGGGTAAAATGTATCTTTTATCTCATTTTTAATCGGATCAATTTTCAAAATGGCAAAATCACAAGCGGCATAAATAAAATCCCCTTTTTTCTCAAAGCGATTGATGGTTTTAGAATTTGATACGGAGGCTAATGCAAGTGCCGGAATATTAATGATTTTTCCATCCTTCATTCGATCAATATTCCCACTAGCATAACCAATATACAATGAGTTGTCATCCTGGTCATAATACAAACAAGAGATTTCAATATCCGACAAACCATTAAGAACATTTAATAGCTCTGTACTTTTATCCGAAATTGTGAGGACTGATAATCCATTTTCAAATGCCGTGTACACATATTGCTCTGTTGCAACAACATCAATCGCTGCTTTCGTGGTGGAATGAAACCGCCATTCTCCCGTACCTATTTGCGCTCGAAATGATAAACTTATAAAGACTAAAAAAAAGATGGATAAAAATTTCATAGTTAAAAGACTTCGATAAAAACGATAAAATTTGTTTTTTGTTGTTTTATACTAAGGTTTTGATTCAAAGGCATTCATATGTTTCACCCCTCGCTCGTTTTTCCATGTCACGTTGACATCAAGAGGGCGTATTAAAAGATTATCTATTTCATAAACGGTTTTCTTTTTTTCACCTCCAAATAAGAAGAAATTATAGACACAATCATCTGGTTGAGTTTTGAAAACGGCACGCACCCTTACCTTATTTGGCTGTTGATCGGTATATGAGCAAATGGTACGTTCATAAAACCAAGTCACCTGTTCATCTTTAACATATTCCATTCTAAAGACATTGTCCATATTTTTCTCGCCCTTCCAGAAATAATCAAAACTCACTTCATATAAATGATTGGTTTTTAATTGACTCGTGTCGAATTTCGCCAAAGTAATGTAATTTGAAACGCTACCAAATAAGCGTGAATCATCATAATTTTCAAACATAAAATCATCCTGTTTTAGCGTTTCCGCATTAACTAGACCAGGCTCATCTTTTTTCGTATAATTAAAGATATCATTTACTGAAAGTTTTCGTAATTCTCCGAAACTATTTTTGAAAACAGGAATGGAAAGATTATACCATTCTTGTTCATCTTCTGCATAGAGTGATTGATAATCGAACCAAACCAAGAAATCTTTATTGGATATTTTCAGTGATTTTGATTTTTGCTGAAATTTCGAGCCTAGGCTTCTGAAAAAATCATGCGTTTGCTTAAAACTAGTTCTCCCCATCATACAACTGTAAATCGGAAGTCCCGAATGAGCTGAGGCAATTAATACGTTGGTCATCGTTTTTTCATTCGGCTCCTTGCCATATAATTCAGAGCCTACATGAAACCAGGGCAAGGGCAAAATACACTGATAATTCGTTTTATTTGCTTGAATAAAAGTTATCAATTCTTGATGCTCTGCAGAAAGATTTTCTTTTTTTAGTAGGTTTTTTGAAAATACCCTTTCCTTTGTTAAAACCGGAAATGCTTCAATAAAATAAAAGGAACCTCCTAACGATAGGAGGCCAATCGCAACGATCTTCTTCCATTTCGTTTGTGCTAAGCTAAATAAATTGTGTAAAACGATAAAACTTAAAATACCGGTAACATAGTAAAACGGCCAAGCAAAACGGCCAACCGCTCTAAATTGTTTTAACGGTTCCAAAATGTCTAATAAAGAGGGAATTTGATTGAAAGGAATTCCAAATGAATACAATAAAAGAAATGAACTCGATACTAAAAAAAACAACAGTTCTTTTGGATAAAGCTCAAAGGAATTTGGTTTGAAAATCTTTATAATTCGCAGAAAGGCAATTACGATAAGAATCAAAACACTTGTTATTCCAATATACGAAGTCCCCTCCCAATTTAGGTTTTCAAAAGAAAAGAAGTTGCTCATCCAATTACCTATAATTCCATTTGGTGTTAGAAAAACACTTTTCCAATGACTTTGATATTCAAAAAAACCAAAGGGCTCAGTGGTACGATCAGATATTGAATCACTCCATTTGGAAAGAATAAAAAAGATGAGCAGAGGAAGAACGATAAAACTAAGGGCGCTTAACAAATTCCGCTTGTTCTTCCAGATTTTTGATTGAAAAACTAATGTAGCACCGAGAAAAACAGTTAACATTAAACCCAAATAACCGTGCGTGAAATACCAGATTGTGGTAGAAATAAAAAGTAATAATGTCCACTTTAATTTTTTTTCATCATGCATAAATCGAATGATAAAATACCAAGCCATCGGAATAAAGCAAGAATAGGACATACTCAAATGACCAAAAAGCCTATAAAACTGAGGCTGAAGGGCAAAAAGAGACAGCGCACCCAAAATAGAAACCCAATTATTCTTTGTATAAAACTGAAGTATCTTAAATATAAAGTAAGTGGTCAAAAGAAACCCCATTACAATAGTGAGGTGAATAATACCCACAGAATACGGGTGTAAAAAAGTAAACGGCTGAATTACATATTGTAAGGCCGGAAAGCCATCAGTAAATAAATAGTTTTCGCCAAACGGATAGTTCAAACCCGAAAAATGATTGAAAGAAGCTCGATGTTTCAATTGATAATCAAAAACATAATAACTTTTTAACCCATCGCCTTCAGAAATTAATAAAAAGTCGTTGGGGGAAGTAATAAGATCAGGAATGGATAGAAAAATGATAGCAAATGTTCCTAAGAATAGTAAAAGATGAGGTAAATATTTTCGTGCTACTTCCATTTGACTTACTTGTATGATTTTAAATCAAAAAGGAAAACTGAATTTTTGGCGTAAACCGTATCTTTCGTAAATTGATTCATGAGAGGATCTATTGGTTCATTGCCAACAACCATCATGTAACGCGCTCCTTTTTTAATAAAAGTTGGAATTTGTGTGGAATACGGTTTTGTTTTTAAAAACGTGTAATTACTAAATCCAATTCTTCCAATGGTATATAAATCCACATTTGGGGATTGATCTGTAAGGCAAAAAACGGTATCATTTCCTTTAATGATTTTTTGAAGTTCATTTTTGCTTTCTTGAAGTTTTTGCAAGTGTTCACTATGATGCCAATAAATTTCATCCCAATTTTGTTTGACATCTTCATTGACTAAAAAAGTGTTTTTTGAAATAAAGTTATCCCGACCAAAGGAAACGTGCGCATAAGAAACGGCATGGATAATTACGACCAATAATACGCTTATTGCTATATAAATTGGATAATGAAAAAATAAATTTGTTCGAAATTCGAAATTCTTTACGGCAATAAAGAATAATATCAGCGGAAAAAATAACATCTCGATTAAATAGTAGTCGTGTACATCAAATACCCAAAACCAAAGTAAAATATAGGTTGAAACGCCTATAATACCTATACCAATGAGCCAATAATAAAAAGATGAAATTTTGTTTCGAACCATTAAAAACAAAACGAATATGAAGGTTGGTATCATGGCCCAATGATGAAACAAGAGATTAAATTGCCTTTTCCAAATGATTTCCCAGATTTCACCTCTACGAATGGAATCCACCTCCCAAATAGGACGAATGTCTGTGGAAAACATAAAAGATTTATACTGATTATTATATCCAATAGCATACGAATACCACAGAAAAGTGGCTAAAAAAGCAAATACAAATGCGCCAAAAAGCCATAGAAAACTTTTTCGATGGGTTGTAAATAAAGTTTTTTCCTGAAAAAAATAATAAAAGCAAGCCGCACCCGCGAAGGTAAAAACACTAATAAGAACAGTTACCTTAACTAAAACAGCTAAGGTTAAAAACAGCGTAAAAAAAGAGAATGACCAGTATTTCTTGCGAATTAGAAAGATAAATGAAAAATAACCAGCGATTAAGGAGAAGGAGAATGAAAACACATTGGGTAATAGTGTATCAGAGTAAAATAAAAGAATAGGAGAACTAAACATTATTACACTGAATACGAGTGTTTTAATCTGACTTTTCAGAAAATAGTTTACTGCTGAACTGAATAAAGATAAGGATACAATTAATGTGAAAAACGAGACGAGTTTGGCAATCCATTCATGTGGGCCAAAAATCTTCCAAAGATTCCCGACTAAATAATAGACAACTGGAAATTCTGCTGCTGCATTTCGATTTCCGTAAATTGAAATATGATTTGTTTCAGGGGTTAGAAAAGATGCTCCTTGGTAGTAATTCCACGCCAGAGATAATGAATCTGCTTTTCTCCATGCGTGAATAGGAAGTATGCCATCAAAAAAATGATAATTTAAGCTGTACAGAAAAAATAAAACAACAAGAAGAAGAAATGTTTTGATTGTTAGGGGGAATGATTCTAATCGGGAATAAAAGTTCATTTTATCAAATGTTTGATTCCTCGATGATGTAATTTGGTCTTTTCTTGCTTTCAGAGAATAGTTTTCCTAAGTAAATCCCAACGATTCCCAACATCATTAACTGAATTCCACCAATAAAAAGAATTGATGCAATGGTTGATGTCCATCCCGCAACTGCTTCTGTGGTAAAAATAGATACATATATCGCATACATCGCATAGAAAAAAGAACAAATGGCTAGAAATGCCCCCAAATAAATTGAGAAATAAAGCGGTTTGGCACTTGAAGAGGTAATCCCTGTAAGCGCAAAGCGAACCATTTTGGAGAACGTGTATTTGGTTTGACCCGAAAATCGCTCATGCGGATTATATTCAATACCGAATTGCTTGAATCCAAGACCTGGAATAATCCCGCGATAAAATAAATTGTCTTCTTTGAAGTTTTTCAATGCTTCGACTACGGCTCGATCCAAAAGCCGAAAATCCGCGGTACCCTCCTCTAGCTTTGTTTCAGAGAGATAGTTGACTAGTCTATAGAACATCTTAGAAGTTAGTCGTTTAAAAAATGTGAAATCCTTGGTGTCTTTTCGCTTTGTAAAAACAACTTTATTTCCTGCTTTCCAATGTGAGATTAGCGCTGGTATCAACTCAGGCGGATGCTGTAAATCGGCGTCCAAGCTAATCACTGCGTGACCATTCGCAAAGTCTAATCCAGCTCGTAACGCATTTTGATGACCGAAATTTCTACTGAAATGAATGAATTTAACCGCACCATCCTTAGCTGTTAATTCCTTGATTTTCATTAAAGAATCATCACTGCTCCCATCGTTCACAAATAAAATCTCATAGGTTGAAACCTCACAGGATTTTAGAATCGATGAAAGTTTTTCATACAACACATGGACATTTCCTTCTTCATTATAACAGGGAATAATAATGGATATTTCAGGATTTGACATGTAATTCATAATTGAAAAACGAATTTACAGCTTTTATTAGAATTTTAAGTTTTGTAAATTATCTATTCACTAGTCCTTTTTGATATTTACATTTCATCCCGTTGATTATAAAATCACTAACACAAGAAGTTGTAGATTACCTGTGCGAAAAGAACGGGGAAGAAAGAGATTACAATTTTATCTCGAATGTCGTTCCTTTATTTAGTTCTGAAACAAAACTAATCTCGCCATCATGATTTTCGATAATCTGTTTTACCATTGATAACCCAATTCCACTTCCTGAACTTTTTGTAGTGAAATACGGAACGAAAAGCTTTTCTTGTTCTGCTTCAGAAATTCCGCAGCCGTTATCTGTAACGTTTATAAAAACGCACCCTTTTTCCTTGCGAACAGATATAGTTATTTCGCCGTTTTGCCTGCCTTCAATCGCGTGAATGGCATTTTGAATAAGGTTGTTGAATACTTGAACCCACTGCTCCTTATCAACCTTTACGATTAAACGTTTCTCACTAGATTCGATATGGAACTTGATTGTTTCTTCCGCTTCAAAAAATGAAACCGCATTTTCAATTAGAGCGATTAAATCGATTTCTTTTTTGATTGGCTCTGGCATTTTCGCGAAGTTGGAAAATTCGTTTGCTATTCGAGTCATTCCGTCGATTTGTTCAATAATGGAATTCAAAACACGCTTGACTTTTTCTGTTGTTTGCATGTCTGTAGGGTCATAAACGCGAAGCAATTGCTGGATGCTCAATTTCATTGGGGTCAACGGATTCTTAATTTCATGAGCCACTTGTTGCGCCATTTCACGCCAAGCCGATTCTCTTTCAGATTTCGCTAATTTCTTGGCCGCTGACTGTAATTCATCTAATTTTAGATTATAGGCAGAAACGATCAATCCTATCTCGTCTTTACCTGAATATTCAATTTTTACATCTGACGTTATTTCCAGGCCAGAGACTCTTTTTTGAAGTAACTTCAAGGGCGATGTGACCCAATTTGAAACGAGTAATGCGATACCAATTGATAATAATAAAAGTATAATGAAAACATTAACTACCGCTATTATAAAACTTTTCAATTGCTCCTCAAACGCCTGCTGCTGTCCAAAATGTTGAAGATTGAGGTACCCCAACAATTTTTCCTCGCCATTGTAAATTGGCTGATACGAGGAGATGTAATTCAGTTTTCCAATGTTTTCTTTTTGAGTAAAGAAACTTCGTCTTTCACGTTTTATCTTCTCAAAAGCTTCAGGATTGATTTGCTCGCTTAATAGCCCTTGATTAAACACTTTACTTCGCGAAGATGCGACCAAATAACCATGTTTGTCATAAATATTCAAATCGGTTTCAAATACCCGCGCCAACTTTACGAGTTGAGATTCCAAAAAACTTCCTTGGGTTTCGATATTTAAATTAGAAATAGAACTTACTTTCCCTCGAAGTTCCTCCTCTACAGAAACCAATTTATTTTCGATGACTTCATCTGAATTCTGTTGAAATTGCTTTTGCACGTAATATCCGCTTCCTGTTGCGAAAAGAATTAAAACAAAAACCACCAACAAAAGAACAGCAAACTGGATTTTTAAAGATAATGACAAGTTCAACTGTCGCATATTGATTCCTTTTATTAAGAGCAAAGAAATACCTAGGAAAAAACCAAGAAAGCAAAAAACAAGGGCAAAAGCAGAAACATAATCAACAAATTCATAGTTTTTTAACGTTAGTAAAATTTCTTCGTTTCCGCTTATAAGGATGAAGTGATTGTGACCTTCATAATTTATGAATTGTTCATTTTTCTTTTCTTT
>JBEIKF010000037.1:0-9222 GCA_040379905.1 Crocinitomicaceae bacterium | reverse complement strand
CCAGGTTGTTTTTTCAAATAAAACAAAATTTTCGGGTGTGTAGGCCGAAACATTGACGTCTGTTTGAATTTGAACTCTTTGGTTCGTTGTCAGGTTATTCCAAGTAAAGAAATATTGAATTGTATCATTATAAAGACTATATTTAGGATTGCCTAACCAAGAAGGATCGTCATAAAGAGAAGAATCCAGCCAACCGTCGTTTCTTAGTGCATAAAATAAAATGAAATCACCATCATTAATCGCGTTATCTCCACCATCTTCAATATGTAAAGGGATTTCTTTCTCACGACCAAATAGTTGGATATTAGCTGATTGAAAAGAGGATAATGGAATTCCAGCAGCTTGAAGCACTGTGAAGTCCAATTTATAAATACCAGACCGAGCAACCGGAAATGAATAATATTTTTGGTTGTAATTTATCCATTCATTCCCAAAATTCTGAGCATATAGGTTGAGTGAGGTAAAAAAGCAAATGGTTAGAATTATTCTTGTCATTTGACAGCGTTCTTAGGTTTATCTAATTTTAATCTAAGTGAAAAAATATGGGTGTAATAGTTTGCCGAAGCATCTCCTAGTCGGGTGAAGGCATAATCCAATGAAAAACCTTTGAAACCAAGACCCATGCCTAAATTTGGTTGGAACCCCCAATATTTACTTTCATCCATATTTGTAAATTGTTGTATACCGGAAATCCCAGCTCTTATCTTGACAAACTCCTTGAATCCAACATATAATCCAGCGTGAGGATCGGCAGATATTAGTCCTGTTTTCATTAACACATTCCTTCTTCCGTCTGTCGTTATGTCTAAATCCATTTCCCCTCCCGTGTAAAAACCCTTTGAACCTAGGTCAAATTTTCCGGCTGCCGCTAAAATTATTCGCGGTAAGGTAAGTTCTAATCCATTTTCTGGTATTGTATTTCCGGTGGATAGAAAAACGTTCTTCGTTTCCTCGTTTAAATCAAAAACCCATGCATTGAAGGTCGAAGAAACATCTCTGGCCATTATTCCAAATTTCCAGTTCTTTTTTAATTGATATTGCCATCCCGCATCTAAACCAAATCCCCATGATTTCGCAAAATCGCCAACATTTCTGTAAATCACTTTCACGGTTCCGCCAATTCCCATTCCCGGAACTTTTAACTTACGAGCATAAGAAGTCAAAAATGCATAATCTCCTGCTGTGAATGAACTTATGTTATCGTAGTTCAATCTTCCATTGTTATCGATGAGTTGAGTTGTGTTAGGAATATCATCTACACCGAAACGAATTGCAGCAAAACCCAATGAACTAGTTTCATCTATGGCATGCGAAATCCCTAAATAATCATATTTTGCAATTCCAGCGAAATATTCGGAATGCATAAAAGAAACTTCCAACCATTTATTACATTGTAAAAGACCAGCCGGATTCCAATAAATCGCGTTGGTGTTATCAATTCCAGCTACAACAGCGTTCCCCATGCCAAAAGCATCTGCACCCACGCCCAAAGACAAAAATTCGTTTGAATACTTCGGGGCAACTGAACTCTGAGCAAAAGTTCCCAAAGGAAAAAGAACTAAAATGACGCGAAGTATTTTTTTCATAGTTTAATAATTTAAATCTTTATAACATTCGCATTGCCAAAAAATTGTGTTCTTTGCATTGATATTTGCTTCGAATTGTAAATTTAAGTCAAAACGAGAAAATAATTATCATAATTTATTTAAAATTGCGACATGTTATCAGTCAAAGAAATTATGGCTCCAATCGAAGTAGAATTGACGAAGTTCGAGGATCATTTTCGAAACACGATGCGTTCGGATGTTTCTTTGCTAGACAAGGTTACGCATTACATCGTAAAGCGAAAGGGAAAGCAAATGCGGCCGATGTTTGTTTTTTTAACTGCTAAGTTACTTGGAGAAGTGAATTTGACGACTTTCGATGCGGCTTCCCTTGTTGAACTATTGCATACCGCAACTTTGGTACACGATGACGTTGTGGATGATGCAAATGAACGCAGGGGTTTTTTTTCTGTAAACGCGCTTTGGAAAAATAAAATTGCCGTATTAGTAGGTGATTATATGCTTTCACGTATTTTATTGCTTTCAATAGAAAAAAATAATACAGATTTACTTGCAGTTGTTGCGAGGGCGGTTCGTGAGATGAGTGAAGGCGAACTTCTTCAAATTGAAAAAGCGAGAAGATTGGACATTACAGAAGACGTCTATTTTGATGTTATTCGCAAAAAAACAGCTTCTTTAATTTCTACGTGTTGCGAGGCTGGCGCGATAAGCGTAAATGCACAAGAGCATAGAGATCGAATGAGGGAATTTGGTGAAATGGTCGGTATGGCCTTTCAAATTAAAGATGATATCTTTGATTACGGTTCTCCGCAGAATATAGGCAAACCGACAGGAATTGATATCCGTGAGCAAAAGATGACTTTACCTTTGATTTATACGCTTAATCACGCTGAAAATTCCGTGCGATCAGAATTGATGGAAATTGTTAAAAATCATAATACAAATTCCAAGAAAATAGCTGTTGCCGTTAATATGGTAATTCAAAATGGTGGAATTGACTACGCATTTAAAAGAATGAATGAGTTTGCTCAAAAGGCTATTGAACTGCTCCAACCTCTTCCTGAAGGTGATGCGAAAAAATCACTGATCGGCCTTGTTCATTATACCATAAATAGAGATAAATAAAACAAAATGAAACGTTATTTACTTTTTTCGCTCTTGACACTATTATTCACAACCTTATTTTCTTGTGGTTCGAATGATGATCAATCAACAAATGAGCAGAAGCCTGAAAAATTGGTAGAAATAAAGGATGGTAGATATAAGGAATGGTACCCCGGAAAAAAACAAATCAAATTTCAAGGAATGATAGATGGGAGTGGAAAGCGAGAAGGGAAATGGACCTATTACTCCCAAAATGGAACCGAACTTTCATTTACGATTTATGAAGATGGTGTCAAACAAGGTTATACGGTTGTAAAATATCCTAACGGTGCCATTCGTTATCGGGGTGAGTACAAAGACGATAAAATCGTAGGGCTATGGACCACATATGATCCAAAAGGTAAGGTTATTTCTGAAAAAGATTACGGCTATCCGGCTGAATGAGTAAAATACCTTCTCATATCATTGATCAAATTATGCAATCCTCTCGAATTGAAGAGGTTATAGGTGATTTTGTTCAATTAAAAAGAGCCGGCTCAAGTTTAAAGGGTTTAAGTCCATTTACAGATGAAAAAACGCCTTCGTTCATAGTTTCTCCCGCTAAGCAGATTTTCAAGTGTTTTTCGACTGGGAAAGGAGGAACGGTTGTAACTTTTTTGATTGAAAAGGAGCACTTTTCCTATCCCGAAGCATTGCGTTGGCTAGCGAATCGGTACAACATCGAAATACCTGAGGAAACTGCTCCAACTGCCGAAGAAATTGCCGATAAAAATGAACGAGACAGTCTTTTCATCATCAACGAATTTGCCAAGAATCATTTCTTCCAAAATTTATTTGAAACAGAAGAGGGAAAGGCTGTAGGTCTGTCATATTTTGAAGAGCGAGGTTTCAGAAAAGACATTGTTGAGA
The DNA here is from genome assembly GCA_040379905.1 of Crocinitomicaceae bacterium. Classification (GTDB taxonomy): domain Bacteria; phylum Bacteroidota; class Bacteroidia; order Flavobacteriales_D; family Crocinitomicaceae; genus UBA952. The sequence continues at coordinate 5,644 of JBEIKF010000037.1, read as the reverse complement.
AATTTCAATTGGGTTATTGTCTAAACGTTAGTGATAATTTCACGAAAAGCGCTCTCGAAAAAGGATATAAGCTCGAATATTTGGAGAAAGTTGGTCTAACTAAATCCAAGGATGACCGGCAATTTGATTTTTTTCGCGGCAGAGTTATGTTTCCCATACAAAGCATCACCGGTCGCGTATTAGGTTTCGGTGGTAGAACTCTATTTACAGATAAGAAAATTGCGAAATACTTCAATTCACCTGAAAGTATCATTTACAACAAAAGTGAGATTCTTTATGGCTTGTTTTTCGCGAAAGGCACAATTGTAAAGTATGACGAGTGTTTTCTTTGTGAAGGATACACGGATGTCATTAGCATGCATCAAGCTGGAATTGAAAACGTCGTTTCTTCATCTGGTACTTCTTTGACGAAAGAACAAGTCAAGTTGGTTAAACGCTACACGCAGAACCTCACAATTCTTTATGATGGAGATGCAGCGGGAATCAAGGCTTCATTTCGAGGAATTGATTTGATTTTGGAGGAGGGAATGAATGTGAAAGTGGTTCTTTTTCCCGATGGTGAAGATCCGGATTCCTTTTCCAAAAAGACAAGTTCAACCGAACTGGAGCAATACATCAAAGATCATCGACAAGATTTCATAACCTTTAAGGCATCCATTTTATTAAAAGAGAATGGAAATGATCCATTAAAGAAATCAGATCTCATTCGAGACATCGTGCAATCGGTTTCATTAATTCCAGATCAAATCACACGATCGGTATATGTTCAAGAAATTGCCCGTCAATTTGAAATTAGCGAATCAATTATTAGCAATGAATTGATTAAAGTCAGACGAAATACCATTGCTAGACAAATTCAAGAACCTGGATTAAAAGAAGTTGAGGTTGAAAAACAAGATTTAATTTCTCCGACGCAGCCAGAAATTGATGTTAAAGAAAATTATCTTTACGAGGAAGAGTTAATACGCCTGCTTTTGCGTTTTGGAACAAGGGAAATAATCGTTATAAATGAAGACAAAGAAGAACAATCTACAAGTATTATCGAATTGATTATCAATGAGGTTTTGACGGATGATTTGAATTTTAAACATCCCATTTTCAACCGTATTTTTCAGTTTTTTGTAGATGGAATTAAAGAAAATGTACTATATTCTTCATCTTATTTCAAGCGTTTGGAGGATCAAGAAATTGTAACCTTTGTTTCCGATTTGGAAAGTCGTGAAATTGAACTTAGTCACAACTGGATTCATCACCATGGCATTTTTACAAAATCGGAAAGTGATAATTTATACCCAACGGTAATGAACGGAATCTACAACTTTAAATATTACAAGGTTGAAGAACGATTAATTGAAATAAAGAAGTCGTTTAAAACTACAGAATTATCTGATGAAGATATTCTTTTAGCACTCTCCGAACAAATGGCCTTGGAGAAAGTAAAGAAAGTTCTCTCCGAAAAATTAGGTCGAATTATTCTTAAATAACTATGCTGAGCGCTACACTTTTTAATATTGGTCCTTTCAACATTTGCCTTTGGAACGTCTTCTTTGTTGTGATTATCTTTCTAGTCGCGGCAATTTTAAGACGAATTGTACTCAAATTACTCAGGAAATATGCGAAATCGGCTAATATAACAATTGAAGGTCGACGAGTAACATGGCTCAAAATGATCAGTCAAAGTGTTTATCTTGTTGCCATATATGTTGCTGTGCTCAGTTTTAAATTCAACAACAAAGACATCACATTTGCTGATTTATTTAAAGTTAGATTGATTGAATTACCCAATTTTAAGCTCGATTTTTCTGATTTGTTGGTCATTGTATCCGTGTTTTTTGGGGCGAGAATCCTTGTGAGTTTTTCTACTTTGCTCATTTCTAGACGCTTTCAGCGAAGTAAAAATTACGACAAAGCAACAGAGTTCATTTATATTCAAATTGCAAAGTATTTCATCTATATCTTTTCGATTTTTTTCTGTTTTCAACTATTAAACGTAACATCACTTCTTCTCGGTGGATCTGCCGCAATTTTGGTTGGAATTGGGTTTGGGATTCAAGACGTTTTCAAGGATGTTGTAGCCGGTTTTGTTTTACTTTTTGAGGCCAAATTGCGCGTAGGGGACGTTGTGGAAATCACGCCTGTTTCAAAGGCAGGTTCAAAATCAACGGAAACAATTGTTGCTAAAATCCTGAAAATCAATCTAAGAACAACCGAAATCCAAACACGTGAAGGAAATATTTTGATTATTCCCAATACACGTTTAACCCAAGAACAAGTTGAAAATTGGAGTCATGGATCAGAATTGACACGTTTCACGATAAAAGTAACTGTTGAATATGGCTCGAATACAGAGTTAATACAACGTTTGTTAAAACAAGCGGCTTTGGCGCATCCAAATGTCAATAAGTCGGAACCTGTATTTGTTCGACTTGCTGACTTTGCGGATAATGGTTTGGATTTAGAATTAATTTTTTGGGCAGATCAAAGTTGGGACATCAACAACTATAAATCAGAGATTCGTTTTGAGATTGATCGACTTTTCAGAGAATATAAAATAAAAGTTCCTTATCCTCAACGCGTCATGCATGTGATGCATGAAACGAAAACATCAAGCCAACAATAGCTTGTAGCGCTGAATCGTATTTTCAATTCCCAAATACAAGGCATCTGTTATAATTGCATGACCGATTGAAACTTCTGCCAAATAAGGAATTTTAGACTTGAAAAATTTCAAATTTTCCTGATTCAAATCATGTCCCGCATTGATTCCCAATCCCAACTTGTGAGCAAATTCAGCAGCAGTTACATATTCTGAAATCGCTTTTTCAGGATTCGAAGAATAATTTTCAGCGTAAGGACCTGTGTAAAATTCGATGCGATGAACTCCAATTTCCTTCGCGTATTCAATTAATTCGATATTCGGCTCAATGAAAATGGATGAACGAACACCTACTGAATGAATTTGATTGCAAATACGTTTAAGTAAATCAAAATGTTGTTTTGTGTTCCAACCAGCGTTCGAAGTTAATACTCCAGGTGGATCGGGAACCAAGGTCGCTTGTTCGGGTTTTAATTCACGAATGATTTTTAGGTAGCGCTCGTCTGGGTAACCTTCAATATTGAATTCAGTGGTAACAACTTCTTTCAATTCATAAACATCTTTGGTAGTAATATGGCGCTCATCCGGTCGCGGGTGAACTGTAATGCCATCAGCTCCAAATCGCTCACAATCAATCGCAAACTGAACGACATTAGGAATATTTCCTCCCCTCGCATTGCGAATAGTAGCTACTTTGTTGATGTTTACACTTAATTTGGTCATGGTATAATATTTGTCTTCAAAATTACGAACTCTGAAATGAAATTAGTATTTTGGCAGTCAATATGAGAGCAATTGATCTTATAACCGATGAAATTCCACCGCTAATCCACACGGATACAGGTGAAAAAGCTATCAATTGGATGGATGAATTCAAGGTTTCTCATTTGCCTGTTTTGAAAAATGGGAATTTCGTTGGTGTAGTTTCAGAGTCTGATATCTTAGATCACTTGGATCTGAATGCAACGCTTGATGGTTTGTTTTCGCACCTTCCTAGACCATACGTTCTTGCCAATCGTCACATTTATGATGTACTTGCAAAAATGTCTGATGACAAGTTGAGTGTTTTACCAATTTTAGACGAAAAAGAAAATTATTTAGGCTGCACAAGTGTTTATCAACTTATGACTCAGCTTGCGAAGACAGGTAGTATTAAAGAACCAGGTGCGATAATCGTTCTAGAAGTTAATACGGTAGATTATTCAATGGCACAAATCGGACAAATTGTGGAAGGCAACAACGCTCGAATTCTGAGTTCATACCTTATTTCAGACAGTGATTCGACCAAGTTAGAGGTAACCTTAAAAATAAATCAGTTGGATGTAAGTAACATTATTCGAACATTTGAGCGTTACGATTATTTAATTAAAGATACATATCAGACCGGTATTTCAGATTTTGACATACAAAATCGCTTCGATGCTTTAATGAATTTCCTCAAATTTTAACTATGCGGGTTGCCATTTACGGAAAGAAAGTCAATAAGCAGACATCACCTTACTTCGTTGAGGTAGTAAAAATATTGTCCGATTTTGGTTGGGATCTTGTTTTAGAAGAAGAATTGAAACAAATTCTAATAAACAAAATTGGTATTTCAGAAAACTATGATGTATTCAATAATCACCAAGATTTTCATTCAGGAATTGATTTAGCAATAAGTATGGGGGGGGATGGTACCTTTCTCAAAACAGTTAGCTATATTAGGGATTCTGGCGTTCCAATCATGGGAATTAATACAGGGAGATTGGGTTTTCTTGCAAATATTTCCAAAGAGCAAATTCATAATACGATGAATCAAGTTCGTGATAAGAATTATGAATTTCAAAAACGATCTTTGTTGCGTGTTAATACAGAAGATGATTTATTTGGAGAAGATAATTTCGCGTTAAACGAGTTGACGCTTCACAAAAAAGATACTTCCTCCATGGTTACGGTTCATGCCTCGTTGGATAACAAATATTTGAATTCGTATTGGGCTGATGGCTTGATAGTTTCAACTCCAACGGGTTCAACAGCTTATAATTTAAGTTGTGGTGGACCGATTATCACACCGGGTTGCCAAGTTCACATATTAACACCAGTCGCAGCTCATAATTTAAATGTTCGTCCGATGGTTGTTCCAGATCACCTGCCAATTTCGCTGTCTGTTGAAGGTCGCGATCGTTCTTATTTGCTTAGCCTGGATGGAAACTCCAAAAGCATCAAACAAGGTGAAAATGTTATCGTAACAAAGGCTGAGTTTATGATTAATGTGATTAAATTTGAAGACAATAATTTCCTCGATACCATACGTAATAAAATGCTTTGGGGAATTGATACAAGAAATTAAATAATTCAAAATGAAAAAAATTGGTTTTATACTGGCATTCGCTGCCATTTCTGATTATTCGGTCGCTCAACTTAACAACAAAGTTGACTCAATTTCCTATTTAATAGGAACTAATATTGGAACAAATATCGTTAGGCAAATGCCTGAGGCAAATAAAGAAATGCTTTTGAAGGGCTTGAGAGACATGCTTGAGGGAAATGCACCAGCTTGTTCAGATCAAGGACAGGTAAATGCTTATTTTCAAGAAAAAACAGAAAAAGAGAGTGCCGGTATGAAATCTGAAGGTTTAAAATTTTTAGAGGAAAATAAAAAGAATCCGAAAGTTAAAACTACGGCAAGTGGTTTGCAATATGAAGTTATAAAAATGGGAGCAGGTCAAAAACCTTTGGCAACATCCAAAGTAAAAGTTCACTACCACGGAACAACACCTGATGGACGTGTGTTCGATAGTTCTGTGGATCGCGGTCAGCCAGCTTCATTCCCACTAAATGGTGTAATCAAAGGTTGGACGGAAGGACTTCAATTAATGCCTGTTGGATCAAAATTCAAATTTTACATTCCTCAAGAATTGGCTTATGGCGCAAACCCTCAGCCGGGAAGTATTATAAAACCATATATGCCTTTGGTTTTTGAAGTCGAATTACTTTCAATAGAAAAATAAATTAATAACAACAAATCTAGAATCATGAAATTAGTTCTTTCATTATTAACTCTGATCT
>JBEIKF010000036.1:0-9257 GCA_040379905.1 Crocinitomicaceae bacterium | reverse complement strand
GCATTCTTACGGATAAACTCGCCCGCATGTTTCCCTAATTCCGCAGCTTTTTCAGGATTTTCAATAATAAAATTGATTTTTTCCAATATATCTGCCTTGTTTTGATAATCTACTATGTAACCATTCTCTCCATTCACAATTAAATCTTCGCTGGCACCTGCATTAACCGACGAAAGGCATGGTACTCCCGCAGCCATCGCCTCGTTCAACACAAGTCCCCATATATCAAAGTCCGTTTGAAATAAAAGCGCTTTTGCTTTTGCAAAGTAGGGGGGGAGTTCCTCCTTTTGCTTAAATCCATGAAACTTTACCTGATCAGATAGTTCATATTCTTTCACCATGGACTCCAATGAATTTTTACTTTCTCCATCGCCAATAATATCGATACAGAAATCACTGCGATGCGATTTTAATGTTTTAGCAATTTCAATTAGTTGTCCAACATTTTTTCTATGTCCACTAGTTGATCTTCTGTAAATTCAATTGGAGAAGTCGGAATTCGTTTCAAACTCGATTTTTGAACCTCAATTTGTTTGTCTTCCAAGGCTTTTGCTATTGAACCAAATGCTGTGTAATCACCGTAAACTAAAATTTGTTCGTCTTCAACTTCAATCGCTTCGCATCCCGCGTCAATGAGTTCTAATTCCAATTCTTCCACATCAATGTTCTCCGATTTATTGATTTCAAAAACACTTTTTCTAGAAAACATAAATTCCATAGAACCATTTGGAACCACAGCTCCTCCTGCTTTATTGAAGTAGGATTTCACATTCGCAACTGTCCTTGTTGGATTGTCTGTAGCACATTCAACATAAACCAAAACACCATGTGGTCCTTTTCCTTCATAGTTAACTTCGGTAAAAGACGCGATATCTTTTTGAGCTGCGCGTTTAATAGCTGACTCGATATTGTCTTTTGGCATATTCTCCGCCTTCGCATTTTGAATTGCTGTTCGAAGTTTGGCATTGGTTGTTGGATCCATCCCTCCCTCTTTGGCCGCCATTGTGATGGCTTTTCCGAGTTTTGGAAACATTTTGGACATTTTATCCCAACGTTTTTCTTTGGCCGCGCGACGATATTCAAATGCTCTTCCCATATGCTATTTTTGAGCAAAAGTAAAGATTTGCATTGAAATTTTCAAGTCAAATTGTGTGAATGATCAATCGTAAAATTCCCAAAGCTTCTAATTGTTGAAGCAATTGAGATTTTTACTCCTTGGATATGTTATTAATCAGGTATTCATTCAAACGTTGTTTTGAATTTAACTTAACGTCCTCCCAAAATAAATTGATATCACCAATGTGGTAATCATCCATTGTCCAAGCCATACTTCGATATGGAAAATGGGGGGTTGAGATCCAAATAGCGCCATCTATAACATGCGTCGAGAACGACTGGCTATATATTTTGTTATTGGAGAATAAAAATCCTTTGTGCTTTTTTCTATCTGCTACTTTATCGGAATTCCAAGTTACTGGATTTACAACCGCCTTGCCTTTGTACCACATTTCGAATTTTTCCTTATTGACTTTTCGTTTGAACGTATTCCAGGAAATAAAACCTCCGATTTGATTTGGAGAAGTCATTAAAGGAATGGTTCCAAATTCATTTTTCTTCAAACCTATTCCGGGTAAATATGCTGCAACTAATTGATTTTGAAGTTCTTTCCCATCGAAAAAATCTTTTAACAATAGGGTTAAATGAGTTGAACCTTGACTATGTCCAGCCAAGATGATTGGTTTTCCATTATTGAAATGATCAAGGTAATATTGAAACGCCGCCTTTATATCGGAATAGGCGAAGAGTAGCGCTTCTCTTCCTCCATTTTCCAAGTTTCGATAGGAACGGATATGCGCTTGCCTGTAAAAAGGAACAAACATTCTGCCGCATTCCACCCATGCTGATGCTTGAAATCGAATGGCGTTATCCAAGATTTTTTTTCGAAACGCAGAATCGTCGATAGGAATGTTCCAACGCTCATCTTTTTTATCCAGAAACAAAGTAGGGTAAACGTAAAAAACATCCGCTTTCGATTGGTTGGTGGTATCTTGCAAGTATGGTAATAAGACCTCAGGTAATTTCGTTGGGTGAACTGCCCAATTGGAAATAGTTGAATAATTTAAAGTTTGTGATACTGAAAGCGTAAATTGAAGAAAAGCAAAGATGAAAATAACTAGTTTAACCATTATTTTTGCGGTTGAAAAATGAAAAACAAATTTAGGATAATTCCACTCATTTTCTGTTGCTTTTTTCTGATTAAAATTTATGCGAATCAGGATACGACTCAGCATTGGAAATTGAAAACAATCTTTTCATTAAACGGAACGCAGTCTTCTTTTATCAATTGGAATGCAGGAGGTAGAAATAATGCTTCATTCATCGGTTCAATTCGTGCAAACGCATATTACACGGATCCTCGTTGGAAATGGACAAATGACCTTAATATGTCTTTTGGAGCTATCAAATACCTAGATAACCAACCAGCGTCTTTTCAAAAAACAGATGATAAAATCGATTTATCTTCCATTGTTGAGTATAAATTCTCTAAAAAGGTTTTTCTTTCTTTTTTTTCCGGCTTGAAAACCCAAACGATTCATGGTTACGTCTATCCCAACGACTCAGTAATTGTGTCAAGTTTTATGGCTCCAGGTTATTTGAACCTTGCCTTGGGAATTGATTATAGCCCAAAAGAGAATTTTTCCATTTTTACTTCATTTTTGTCTGAGAAGTCAACATTTGTTCTGAATGATTATTTATCCAATCTTGGAGTTTTTGGCGTAGATAAAGGTAAAAGGTCTAGGCAAGAATATGGTGCCTATGTCAAATTGCGATTCAATTCAAATATTATGAAAAACATCGAAATGCGATCAAAATTAGAGTTGTTTAGCAACTATCTTGTAAATCCGCAAAATATCGATATAAATGGTGAGCTTATTTTCAACTTCAAAATAAATTCAATCTTCTCGGCTCTTGCTCAATGGAATTTAATTTACGACGATGACGTTAAAATTCGGGATTTAAATGGTAAAACAGGACCTCGAACTCAATTCAAGTCTGTACTTGGAATCGGAATTTCGTACAAGATTGAGAACTAAATATTTGTGCTATTTTTGATCGATCAATTTAGTTCAATGAAAAAATTTATTCTGACAAGTACACTCTTGCTTTTTATGTTTCCTTCAAAAGGTCAAGTAACCAATTATCGTTGGCATACATACGCAAAATTTAGTGGTGGAATAATTGATTCATCTAACTTTATCAATGGAGGACTTTCTGCGGAATATATGGTTTTCAAACGGTTTGGGTTAAATTATAATTTGGAATTTCAACATCGGACAGACAAATACAATCATTTACACGCCTCAGTAGGTTCACTGGCAGGCCCACCACTTATAGTAATAGGACTAATTTCTGGGCTTGCTAATTCTTCAAACAACGGTTCAAATTCAGAATCTGCATTTGGACTAGGATATCTTGGAACATTAATGGGATTATTGATTACGGTATTGCCTGATGGTGTAAGTTATCACTTTCCAATTGGTTATAAATGGGATGTTTCACCTTATGCTAACGTGTTGGGTTTTGATTGGATTTGGAATAGAGATATCGGTTACAGTGAATTCAAATATTCATGTTCCTTGGGTGTCAAGGGGATCTATTTGTTAAATGATCGTTTGACTGCCATCGGATTTATTGAAACACGCAAAGCGGCTCCGACTGGCTGGGGTGTCGGAGTTGGAATCGGCTTGGGTTATCTGTTTAAATTACGTGAAGATGATTCGCGAACAATTACCAATTAAATAATTACATTTTGTTTAAAAAAAGTTATCGCTGTTAATAATAAAACAATGGATACTTACACAACCACATGTAACTTTGTGTTATGAAGAAATTGGCAATTGTAGTAGTTTTATTATTTTCATTTTCAAACGTTTATTCCCAATTGCAAGCAATTAAAAACCAAGCTGATTATCCGTTTTTACTTCATTTGCCTGCCGATAGTATTTTGAAAAGCAAGCCTCCTGTTCTTATCTTTTTACACGGAAGAAGTCTATCCGGAACAAACTTGGATTTAGTTAAAAAATACGGTGTCATTCACGAAATCGAAAAAGGAAGAAAAGTTCCGGCAATTGTCGTTGCGCCTCAAGTAATTGCAGGGAAATCGTGGGAACCCGAAAAAATAATGTCAGTTTTAAAATTCGTTCAGCGCACCTTTGATACGGATACTAATCGGGTTTATGTCGCTGGAATGAGTTTAGGTGGTTACGGAACGTTGCGTTTTGCAGGGGCTTATCCAGGTGTGGTTACTGCAGCAGTTGCCTTGTGTGGTGGTGGCAATACAAATGATGGTTGTGATTTAGCTACCGTTCCTCTATGGATTCAACATGGGAATTCAGATCGAGCTGTTCCAATATCAGAATCAGAGAAAATTGTGAATGCAATTAAGAACTGCAATGGTGGAGAAAATTTGAAATATACAGTTCACAAAGGAGCTGACCATGGGGCTTTGGAACGCATTTTTAGAACGGATGAAATGTATGAATGGTTGTTTCAATATACGAAAGCTGATAAAAACTAACTCGGTCCTAAGATTAAGCGAACCAAATATCAGTTACAATTTCTTGTCCTGCATACTCGTTTAGCCGATCAATAATGATTTGTTTCCCTAGAAGTAATTCTTCACGCATCACCGATGAATCAATCGTAAGAAATAGTTTTTTATTCTGAATGCGAATTTCTTTGGTTCTGTTAGCTACGGCGATTCCCATCAGTTCAGGCCAAGCGGCAACAAGGTCCATTTCTTTCATCTTTCCATCCCAAGCATAGGCTTTTAGGAATTTTTCGATTACTTCTTTCAATGGTTGTTCTTCTGCAGAACGACGATGATCTTCTTTCATGATCTAAATTAAAGGTTTATTTCCGTTATTTGAGATTCATCAACCTGAAAAAGTTTTTTCTCAATATTTAAGGAATTAAATAACTCGGCCATGCGCCTATCATCAGTATCTGTAACGATTACCTGACCGAAATAATCAGCAGTAACTAGACGAATCAACTTTTCAACCCGCTCGTTATCGAGTTTGTCAAAAATGTCATCCAACAATAATACCGGTTTGGATTTGGTGTGCATTTTCAAATAATCATATTGAGCCAAGCGCAACGCGATTAAAAATGATTTCTGTTGACCTTGAGAACCAAATTTTTTAACGGGATGGCCTTTAATCGTGAAAATCAAATCGTCTTTATGAATTCCCACATTGCTATATTGAGAGAAGGCGTCTTTTTTTTCGCTTTCCAATAACAGTTTATTAAAATCTCCATCATTGAGTTGCGACTTGTATTCCAGACCGATATCTTCCGAATCGTTTCCAATTTCATAGTAGAACTTTTTGAAAACAGGAATAAATTCATCTAAAAACAACTTTCTTTTTTCAAAGATTTGCTCTCCCAACGATACCATTTGAATGTTCCAAACTTCGATTGATTCACGGTCAAATAGTCGATGTTCGAACATGTTCTTCAGTAATGCGTTTCGTTGATCCAATACTTTGTGATAGCGTTGCAAATCCTCTAGGTATTTTTTATCAAGCTGAACCAATATCCCATCCATCCATTTACGGCGCATTTCACTTCCATCAGCAATTAAATCACCGTCATAGGGAGAAATAAAAACAACTGGAAAACGACCGATGTGTTCTGTAATTTTATCGTAGGGTTTTTTGTTAAGTTTGATGACTTTTTTGGCTCCCAGTTTGAATGCACAATGGACATCTACGTTTTTAGATTCTACGTCCCAATTTCCTTGAATGGAAAAAAACGATTGTTCGAAATGTATATTCTGACGATCGATATTATTCAAATACGATTTGCACATGCTGAGGTAGTGAACAGCGTCCAAAATATTGGTTTTTCCACTGCCGTTTTTCCCGACTAAACCATTGATTCCTGGAGATAAATCCAAATCCAAGAGTTGGTAGTTTTTAAAATTATGGAGAACTAATTTGGACAGAAACATGCTAGCTCAAAAGTAAAGATAATCGGCAAATGCTCATCGAATTAATTCAATTTTAATCGCGATTTGCGAACAATGAAATAACGACCAATTAAGATAATTGCCAATGAACCAAAACTCCAAAATAACCAAGTTTTTAATGAGTTAGATTTTTTACGAGAATCGATTATTTCACGGTCAAGCTCTTCTCGAACGCTTTCGTTTTGTTTTTCCAAATCAGCTATGACCGTTTTCATTGAGTCGATTAGGTTTTTGTTGTGCGAATCTTTATAATGTTGGTACCGCCATTCATAGACCTCCAATTCTTGCTTTGGCAATCTATTTTCTTTGGCGATTTGATGACACGTATCGACATATTCCAAGCTAATAAGAAGTTTATCAGGATAATGAAATCGTGCCAAATTAAAATAGGCATCATAGATGTTGAAAGCAAATTTCTCAACTTTTCTTCTTTTCAGAACTTCCAGAAATAAGGCTAAAGATTTGTTTGAATTACCCTCGTAATATGCCAAGATTGCTTGGTTGTTGATTGCGCGAGTTATGTAAATTTCGGAATTTGCCTTTTTCGCAAAGTTGATTTGCTTTTCAAAATAAATTTTTGCCGTTCTTATTTGATTTTTTTCAAGCGCTAAGTCTCCTAAAAGTGAATAGCCATTACTCACAGATTCCCATTTTTTTAGTTTGCTAGCTTGTTGAATGTAATCCTTAATTAAAAATGTTGCTTCTGAAATTTTTCCTTGTTCAGAATACATTTTTGCCAAATTGATTTGAGCCAAAAAGCGATTGGTTTCAACAGGAGAATCTTTTCCAAATTTCAGAGATGAACGAAAAAAACTTTTAGCTGTTTCCAAGTCTCCATTCAAAAAATAGGCAATCCCCAATTCATTCATGCCTTCACAAATGAGTTCATTGTCATTTGTTGAGACAAAATAATTTTTTGATCTTGTCAATAAACGGATGCCTCGGTCAATTTTTCCCGTACGAACATCGTAACAACCTAAAATTCGATTCGCGATGGCAAGTCCGAAATTTGATTCTTTTTTCCTCGCAGATTTTAAAAGTTCAATCCCAAGGATATTTAGGGAATCAATCGAATTTGAAACGTATCGCTCCCACAAGACGATTGCTTTTTGGCTTTTGGAATGAATATCAGAATCCCTTTTAAAATCAATGAAATCGGTTGATGCTAAAAGCAAATTTTCATTAAGTAAAAAAACGAATAGTAATAATTTGGATAATGTTAAAACCTTGAGACGATGCATTCTTGAAACCGAAAATAATCAATTTGCAGCTCAATATTGCAAAAGGCTAATTACTTTTTAAGTACCCTTCGATTTAAAACAAGTTGAAAGAAAAATAAAAGGATTAAAAAAATGGTCAAAAGTGGCCAAATAATGCAGAAAATCAAAGCATTACTATCCTCATAAGTTACACCAAACATGTTTGCAAGAAAGATTGTAAAATCCGTGCAATAAACATAAATAAAATCTATTAGCTCTCTCATTTTAAGGAATTTCTTCGTTTTAAGAATAACTCAATATTTGCTACGAGTAAAATAAACATCAATAAGGGCCAAAGAACAACGAGAAATATAATATTCATGATTTTATAAATATCACCGTTTTTTGGATCGTTAAAAGCTATGATCTCATCGTAAATCTGGGGAATCAGCGACCCATTATTAATCGAATTTTTATGTTTACAACCATTCGAATGACAGTGCCAACTGCAACTGTCTTTTTTAAATTTATCTGTGTTATATGCTTTTAGATTATTATTAAAAACTTTAATATCGTAAAGTTCTTTCGGATGGTTGTATTCATTCACGCCTACCATTATTACAAATGGACTAATTAAGAGCAGCGAATACAAAAAGACTTTTTTGATCATAAATCAAATTTAGAAATTAAAATCAAACGACCATGTGTCTTGATCGAATTTGGCAAACGAGTATTTTTTAGTCACATCATCAACTTTTAGAAAAAGTCGGTCTTTTTCTCCGTTTTTACTGAACTGAAACGAATAACCATCAAAGGATCCCATATGTCTACATGCACTGTAAACGGCATATTTAAAATCTGTAATATTATGTTCTTTTGCCTGTTTCATGAATTCCTTAAATGTCATCTTCTGATTTGCGATATATGGCTTCAGTTTTTTGAACAAGGCCTCATCTTTAAGTTTAGCACAGGATAAAAATGCCATACCTACTGAATAAGCGCTGTTTACATCGATATTATCTACGAAGAATTGGTAAAACTCTTGTTCTGTTCCATTATAAACAATGTATTTTATTGTTCCAATTCCTTCGATATCGACACTCAGGTTATTAAATCGCTCTGGAAGTTGCACTTCTAAACTAGTTGTTTTAATACTCTGAACTACTTTCCCCTCTTTCGCTATAGGTTTTGATGAAATCTCATTAGCCTCTCCCTGAAAACGTACGAAAGGAAAAGATAAACCTTGTTTTCTGACATTGGTAACTTTCATCTGCTTACTAAATTTCAAAACGAATTTATCCTTAGCGAATTGAACGGGATCTGATTTGTCAATATGAACCAATTGATCGATGCCTCCTTTGTTGATGTCGAGAATCAATGGCTGATTCATAAAGTCGTACATCGTTTTTGTTTGTTGGATGGCCCAAGATGAATCCATTTTTTCATCGTTGAAATGAGAAACAAACATTTCTTTTGGTGATTTAAGATACCATTCTGAGTAGATGTTATTTGACCATGTTACATCCAAAACGTAAGGTTTTCCATCTAAAACAACTTCATTCCACGCATGGCTGTGGCCTGAATAGAAAATGTCGTAAACATCAGTTCTAACGGCTCCTGAAGCGTATTTTACCGGAACTTCTGCACGTGTCATTAAATCCACGTAAACTCGGCTATAACCTTCACAAACAGCTTCTCTTTCCTTTCCAAATACCAACCCTTTTACATTTGTTTGTGCCGTATCTCCTCTATTATAATTTAAACGATCAATTATGAATTTTGCTATTTCATCAGATTTTTCGCGTTGACTGCTTGTGTTGTGAGTTAAGGCAGCACATAAACAATCCAAATCATCAGTTTCTGAACACTTGCCTTTTATGATTGGATTACCAGTTTGAACAGAAATGAACCAATCTCGCTGATAAATTGAATCGAGAGTTGGTGAAATCGCTGGCTTTCGTTCAAAGAACGCATTGAATTTATTTGAGTAAAAATTACCGTTCTTGAAAATCAAATCATGAAAT